>DODI01000034.1:4656-11882 GCA_003509045.1 Planctomycetota bacterium
CTCGAGATCGCCTACGAAACCTGGGGAGAGCTCTCGGAGAGAGGCGACAATGTCGTGGTCATCCTGCACGCGCTCTCCGGTTCCAGCCACGCCTTTTCCTCTGCGGAAAATCCGGAAGCTGGATGGTGGGAAGAACTCTACGGTGAGGAATCACCGCTGCGCGTGGGCGGTTACCACGTGATCTGCGCCAACATCGTCGGAGGCTGCTACGGAACCACCGGGCCGACAAGCCTCGACCCGGGCACTGGAGCCCCCTACGCCGTGAGCTTCCCCCAGGTAACCCTCAGGGACATGATCGAGGCCCAGAGGCTGCTCCTCGATGGCCTCGGAATCGACCAGCCCGTCACCCTGCTAGGTGGGTCCATGGGAGGAATGCTGATCCTGCACTGGATGCAGGATCACCCCCGGCAGGTCGACCGCGCTATCTGCCTGGCGACACCGCCGAGGAGCGAAAGCTTCACCATAGCCCTGCGTTCCATCCAGCGCGATGCGATCCTCTCTGACCCTCGCTACGCCGGTGGACTCTACGATGAGAACAGCTTCCCGGAAGTGGGACTCGCCCTGGCACGAAAGATCGCCATGATCACCTACCGCTCCCCCGAAGAGTTCAACGAGCGCTTCGGGCGGGATGTCAAAGATCCCAGGCCTCATTTCCTCGAGGGTCTCTACCAGGTGCAGTCCTACCTCGACCACCAGGGGAAGAAATTCGTGGTCCGCTTCGATCCCAACACCTACCTGTATTTTTCCAGGGCCATGGATCTCTTCGATATCGCCGCCGGGCACGACTCCGTGGCCGCAGCCTTCAGCGGCTGCGAAACCAGGGTGCTGCTGCTATCGATCGACTCGGACTTTCTTGTCCCCATCCCCCACATGAAGGAGCTTCACGCGGCCCTCACCGAGGCCGGGCTGGAGGTGGAGCGGCAGCTTATGGAGAGCCGCTACGGGCACGATGCTTTCCTCCTCGAGACCGGCCAGATCAACCAGCACCTCGGAAACTTCCTCCAGTCCGGCTGACACTGCAGCCCGGGGCAGGCTCCGGTTCAATTGTAGAGCTTCTGGTAAAGACCAAGCTTGAGCGCAGTGAGATCCAGAACAATCACCCTATTGGTGGAGAAGACCGACTTCTTCTTGTCCGACTTCTTGCCTGTATCGGGATGCTCCTCGCTCTTCTTTCCCAGCACGAAGGCGTAGATCCCCCTGGTGCTGGAGGTGATGAGCTTGGCCTCGGCCGGCGCGCGGTTGATCAACAGGGTTCGCTTGTCCGCCTCCACCCGGTAGCCCTTCTGCTCGAAGAAGGTGACCCTGAGCTGACCGTCGAGACCGGCCGTCTCGACCTGGGTGTCAAGCCACCTGACGGCCTTGTCCTTGCGATCACGGTAGTCCCTGTTAACCTTGATGCCGCTACCCTTGAGCACGGCCTGCACCCCGATGATCCGGTAGTCCGTAAAGCTCAGACCCATGGGGCTGACACTGGTATCCTCTCGATTCTTTCCGAGCACGTAGGCCTTATCATCCTTCTTGAACTCGGTCAGCTTGACCCTGCGGTCGGCCAGCACCTTCAGGCCATCGGAGAGCTTCACGAAGACCTTCAGCTTCTTCCAGCGGCCCTTTTCCCGGGCTGTGCAGGAGAAATCGTAGAATCCTTCATTGCCCTTGACGGGCTTGAGCTGCCCCCAGCCAACCAGGTCATAGGAAGGCTTTGGGCGGGATGTTTCCTCCTCCGGATTTGGCGCGGAATCCTTGCCTCCTTCAGCCTGGGAAAAAACCGGGGGCTGGACCGCTACGACGAGAAGGAGGCCGGCCAGAAGGCCTCGATGGATTGAACCGGTGAGATTGCCGTCGGATTTTTGAAGTTGATCAGGCATCTGTCTGTTCTCCAGGCTAATGGGACATCCGGGTTGCTGACCCCCTCCCGGGGAGGTGAATCTACAGCGACGATTATAGTTGAGAATCTCCGGCCGAAGCAAACCCCGCGGCGCCAGCCGGGCATCAGGCCCCGGCAAGAGAGCTGAGCACGGTCTCCGCAGCCGCCGAGATCTTGCCGATATCCTCTTCGCTGTGCGCCGTTGAGACGAAGAACGCCTCGTACTGACTCGGCGGCAGGGTGACTCCCGCCGCGAGCATGCCCTGGTAAAACCTGGCGTAGAGATCCTTACGGACACCATCCAGGGAATCCAGATTCGCTACCGGCGACTCGTTGAAGAAGAGCGTCATCATCGAACCGACCCGCTGAACCAGCGCCGTCACTCCAGCCGACGCGATCGCTGCCTCCAGCCCGGCGGCAAGAGCGGCGCCTGAACGCTCAAGGGTTTCGTAGATTCCCTCCTCGCCAAGCGCCCTCAAGGTTGCCAGTCCGGCCGCGGTAGCCAGCGGGTTCCCCGACAGGGTGCCAGCCTGGTAGACCGGCCCCTCGGGGGCAACCTGGTTCATGATCTCGGCCGGACCGCCGAAGCCCCCCACCGGCAATCCTCCGCCGACGACCTTACCCATAACCGTCAGGTCAGGGACGACCTCGTAGCGTTCCTGGGCGCCTCCCGCGCTCACCCGGAAGCCGGTGATCACCTCGTCAAAGATGAGCAAGGCGGCGTGTTCATCGCAGATCTCTCGCAGACCGGCCAGGAAGCCCTCAGCCGGCGGCACCACTCCCATGTTTCCGGCGACCGGTTCCACAATCAGAGCGGCGATCGATGCTCCCGCCTCCTCAAAGACCTTCCGTACGTTATCAAGATCATTGAAGCGTGCCAGACGGGTCAGCTTCGCCAGGTCGGCGGGAACCCCGGGACTCGAGGGAACCCCGAGGGTAAGGGCTCCGGAGCCGGCCTGGATGAGAAAGGAATCGGCATGGCCGTGGTAGCAACCGGCGAACTTGACGACCTCGTCTCTGCCGGTGACTCCGCGTGCCAGGCGCAGGGCCGACATGGCCGCCTCGGTCCCGGAACTGACCAGCCGCACCTTCTCAACCGAGCTGAAACGCGAGGTGATCAGCTCCGCCAGTTCCACCTCGGCGACGGTACAGGCTCCGAAGCTGGTGCCTCCCCGAGCCGCGTCGCATACGGCCGAGACAACGTCAGGATGCGCGTGCCCGAGAATCAGCGGTCCCCAGGAGCCCATCACATCGACATACTCCCGGCCATCGACGTCGACCAGGCGGCTGCCTCGGCCTTCCCTGAAGAAGACCGGCTTTCCGCCCACCGAGCCACAAGCCCTCACAGGGGAATTTACTCCGCCGGGAATCACCCGCTGAGCCCGCTCGAACATATCAGCGCTTGAATCCATCGTCAGTTCATCCTTCCGTTTCATTTATCCAGCGCGCGCCCGCACCGTTTCCACCAGGGCCCGGACAGATTCTACCGGGGTCTCAGGCAGCACCCCGTGCCCGAGGTTGAAGATAAAGCCCGGATCCCCTGACATCTCATCCAGGATCTCATCCGTCTTGATTCGAACATTCTCCACATCTCCAAACAGGAGCGAGGGATCAAGGTTCCCCTGGAGACCGATCTCCGGCCCAAGCCGCCCGCGCGCTTCGCGCAGGTCGGTCCGCCAGTCGACACTGAGCACCCCCGCGCCGCTCGAGGACATCTCATCGAGGAGATGGGAGGCTCCGTTGACATAGAGAATCGCCGGGGCTCCCAAGTCGGCGATCGCAGTAAAAACCGCCTCCTGGTACGGCAGCGCAAAGCGCCGATAGTCTTCCCCGCTCAGCAGGCCCGCCCAGGTATCAAAGAGCTGGACGGCATCGGCTCCGGCCTCCAGCTGGGCGCGCAGATAGCTTCCGGTAGCCCTTGCCAGGGCGGCCAGCAAGGCATGCAGCAGCTCCGGATCCTGGTTCATCAGGCGCTTGATCCATTCCCCGCTTCGGCTGAAATTCCCCTCCACGAGATAGGCGGCCATGGTAAACGGCGATCCGGCGAAGCCAAGCACGGCGACCTCTGGAGGAAGCTCCGCCCGCAGCCGCGCGATGGTCTCCAGCACGGGTGCCGTATGCCCGGCAGGGTCGGGATCTTCCAGGGCAGCGATGGCTTGCGCTGTCCGCAGGGGCTCGAGAAATATTGGCCCGGGATTATATTCGAGCGGCGCTCCCATGGCCTCGGCCAGGAAGAGGATGTCGTAAAAGACCACCACGGCATCAAGGCCGAACAGCCGGTAGGGCTGCATCGAGACCTCAAACGCGAGCTCCGGGTCTGAGCACATCTCGACAAAGGAATGGTTCTTCTTGATCGCCTGGTACTCCGGCAGGTAGCGTCCGGCCTGTCGCATCAACCAGACCGGGGGCCGACCGCTATTGCGACAGCGCGCGGCCTCCAGAAAACGAGAGGACCCTGTTTTATGTTCACCCATCACGTTTTCCTCTGCCTCAGACTTCTGCATGACCTGCCTTTATGGTCTCTCTAACTGGACAGGTCAAGAAAATCGACTGCCTGGAATCAAATCAATCTCCAGGGAAATTCCGCGAGCCCCACCCCGGCCGCGTCCGGACCTGAGAACCGCTCTACCCGTACATCCGATAAACCTGTCCCCGGCCCGGAACCCCTTCGGCCGCTTCCACCGGTTTTTATACCTGCGCCGCCAAAACAAAGACTAAATGCCGGTTTTTTCCTGTTATGCTAAAAGGTCGCCTCTCCTTGTGGACCCTTCCGTGAGGCCCTTCAGAGGTCACAGGCATAACCAACATCCAAGTTTCACTAACGAGCTCCGATGGAACTCATTGTATTCGGACTGAATCATAAAACAGCCCCTCTGGGCATCAGGGAACGGTGGGCGCTCTCCTCTGGAGAATCTGAGCAGGCCCTGGAACGGATCAGCTCCGAGATAGCAGACTCCGAACACCTCATCCTTTCGACCTGCAACCGCACTGAGTTTTACAGCGTCATTCCCGCCTCCAGCGGCCTGGCCAAGAACCTCAATGAAGACGCCGATGACTTCCGCCAATTGACCAGCTTCTACCTTGGCGAAGACGACGTGAATTCCGGCGGTGACGATCATTTCTATCTCTACCGGCAGGAAAACGCCGTCAAGCACCTCTTCCGGGTAGCCGGTGGGCTCGACTCAATGATCATCGGAGAAACAGAGATCCTCAGGCAGCTCAAGGAAGCGTACGCTCTCTCGGAAAAAAGCAGCGCCAGTGGAAAAATGTTCAGGCGTCTCTTTCCCGAGGCGCTCAAGGTCGGCAAGAAGGTCCGGACCTCCACCTCGATATCCAAAGGGTGTATCACTCCCGGGCAGGCGGCCCTCCGGCTTGCCACAGAGGTCCTGGGGAAACTTGAAGGAAAAGAGGCTCTCCTCATCGGGTCCGGGGTGGTAGCCCGCCTGACGGCCCGGGCCTTCATCGAACATGACCTGCGAAACTTTACAGTGGTCAACCGAACCACTGAGTCCGCAGAGGCGATGCTCGAAGAAATCAAGCCCGAGACCGGCGAGCTGCAGGCCAGGGTCCTCTCCCTTGGCGACGACCTCCCAGCCTCGATCGCCTCCGCTGAGCTCGTCATCTCTTCGACCAGCTCGGTCGAGCCGATCCTCACCGCCGAGAGCCTGCGCGAAATCCAGAAACAGAGAGGCTCGCGGCCGCTGGTAATCATCGACCTCGCAGTGCCACGAGATATCGAACCGCAAAGCGGTGAGCTCGAAAATGTTCACCTCTTCAATATCGATGACCTCAACAGCGTGATCCAGGGCAATCTCTCCAGCCGCCACGAGCAGTTCTCGAAAGCGGAAGCGATCGTCAATAAACAGATCGACGTATTCTACAGTCAGCTGAACTACCTCGAGGTGGACCCCGTGATTCGCCATCTCATCGAGCGCTTCGAGATCATCCGCAAAGGCGAGCTGCAAAACACGCTGGAAAGTTTCCCGCCTGAGCAACACGAAGCGGTCGACAAGCTTACGCGCAGCCTTGTCAACAAGCTGATTTACTTCCCGATCGAGCGCCTGAAGTCGATCCGCGATATGCAGGGGCTCAGCGAGAATGAGACCGCGTTCCTGAAAAAACTCTTCCTGCCCAAGTAAGAACAGGTTGAGATGCGCCTGTCGCGGCAAACCGGAAGCGGTCCTTGCCGGCCCGGCAATCATCTTCTCACGCCCTCATGGAGAATCGACAAGAATGAGCTCGCGAACCTTCAGGCTCGGTACCAGGGGCAGCCCTCTGGCTCTCTGGCAGGCTGAGTGGGTTCGACAGACCCTCCTATCAGCCGATGCCCCCCTCGAGCCCGAGATCTTGGTCATCAAGACCAGCGCCGAAAATTTTCCCGAGCAGGAGATCCCGTTGATCGGTACAGGCGTCTTCAGCCGGGAGATCGACGAAGCGCTGCTGGCTGGAGAGCTGGATGGAGCCATCCACAGCCTCAAGGACCTGCCATCGGATTATCATCCGGATCTCGAGATCATCGCGGTACCTCCCAGGGAAAGTCCGCTCGATGCTTTTGTCAGCGCGGCGGGAGAGAACCTCTCCGAGCTCGGGTCCGGCGCCAGGGTCGGCACCGGGAGTCCGCGTCGCAAGGCGCAGCTGCTCTCCTGGCGTCCGGACCTCGAGATCGTACCCCTGCGCGGAAACGTCAACACGCGGCTGGAGAAAATCTCGCGGGAAGGACTCGCGGGCACCATCCTCGCCCAGGCCGGCCTGAAACGGCTCGGCAAAGAGGAGCTCATCACAGAGCTGGTGGACACCTCCGTCATCCTGCCCGCGGTGGGACAGGGAGCTCTCGCCCTGGTCTGCAAAAAAGATGATGACCGATTCCGTGAGCAGCTGCTCTCGCTGGATGACCAGCCCAGCCATGAAGCGATCCTGGCGGAGCGCTCCTTCCTGCGGCGGCTTCGCGGCGGCTGCCAGGTCGCCGCAGGCGCCCTGGCACGCATCGAGGGCGCCAACATCGTGATCGAGGGAGTTCTCGCTAGCGAGGATGGAACCGCCTGCCTGCGAGCGAGGCGCGAGGGCTCCACAGTTGATGGACCGCGGCTGGGAGCCGAGCTGGCTGATGAGCTCCTCGAAGGAGGCGGATCGGCCCTCATCGAAAACCAGGACAACGGCGGGCAATGAACGAAGAAGCTCTCCAGGACCGGACCATCGTCGTAACCCGCCCCGAATCCAGGTCGGCGGAGCTCAGCTCCAGGCTGGAGGAACTCGGCGCGAAAGTTTTCCGGGTCCCCTCGATCCGTTTTTCGAGGTCGGCAGACGCCGGCCCCTGGAAAGAAACGATCGCAAGAAAAGACGACTTCACCCACGTGATCTTCAC
>DODI01000008.1:0-4456 GCA_003509045.1 Planctomycetota bacterium
AGATCTGGGCTGACGACAAGGACAACGTGCTCCTGCGGGTCTCCTACCCCGGCCCGAGCGGCAAACACATCACCCTGCAATCGAACATCTTCGACCGTCTGCCCGGCGGCCACCGTCAGCTCGCCAGCCTGTCCGCCGGAGGACGGGGAGAGCCTGTATCCATCGACACGCTCACCGAACGCCACCGAGTCTTCGATTCGGAGCTCCCCGGCGGCAACATGACCTTTCTCATCCTCGGGATCGAGCACATCCTGACAGGCTATGACCACCTGCTCTTTCTCTTCGGCCTCCTGATCATCGGCATCGGCTTCCGTGATGCGGCGCTGATCATCACCTCCTTCACCATCGCCCACTCCATCACCCTCGCCCTCGCCACCTACGATCTCATCCGCCTGCCCTCAAACATCGTTGAGCCCCTCATCGCCCTCTCGATCGTCTACGTGGGGATTGAGAACATCCTGAAAAAAGAGGTCCGCTACCGATGGGCCCTGACCTTCGCCTTCGGACTCGTCCACGGACTTGGCTTCGCCTCCGTCCTGCGTGACCTGGGCATTGGCGACAGAGCGGGTGATGGCTGGATGGTCCTGCTGTTCAATCTCGGGGTTGAGCTCGGACAGCTCGGCATCGCCTGCGTGGCGCTGCCCATCATCTGGAAGTTCCTCCAGCCCCGCGATAACTTCCGTGACATCTCCAGGGGGCTGTCTGTTCTCGTGGCCCTGCTTGGACTCTACTGGCTTATCGACCGAACGCTTCTTTGAAGAGCTCCGTATCGTCGCTCAACGCGCACAGCTGTTGGCGCAGTCCTTCAGCCTCACGCACTCATCACCCAGCCGCGGAGCCGGCCCTCCCTGGAACATATAGCCCAGCAGGTAGATGGCATCGGAGAGATTGAAGGCGGCATCCTCGTTGACGTCGAGCAAGGCCAGGTTGCCGCCCTCCTGCAGAGAGCCCTCGCAGGGAAGCGGACCGGCGTTGTCGACGAAGAGGCGCCTCACCATGGAGAACCCATCGGAGATATCGATGGCACCATCCTGGTTGCTGTCTCCCGGACGCTGGCGCCCGCCGAGCGTGGGGAAGCCTTCATCGCTGAAGCCGGGCGAGCCGCCGAGAACCGTGCTCTCGTCCCAGCCGGCCTGGAGAGCCCACTGGCGAGAATCGCCGAGAGGATCCCTGATCACGAGGCTGAGACCGCCTCCATCGGTTTCAGGGTACCAGGAATCCCTGTAGGTGAACTGGTGGATGGGCTCCCCGAGGGACCCCTCAAAGATGAGCTCTTCACCGGCGTTCTCGAGCCGACCGGTAAACTCCCCGGCGACAAAAACCAGGTCGAGATTGTAGCGCGAGGCGAAGGCCTCGACGTTGTTGACGACGAGGACATATTCACCCGGGCGCAGCGTGGGATTGCCGAGGGAGGGGAAGGTGAAATCGACTCCTCCCTTGAGACGCATCCCGGCCAGGGGCACCGGCTCGTTGCCGATATTCAGGAACTCGATGTACTCGAAGTCCTCATCCGTGAATTCGCTGCCTGCCGGCGGCGCCTCGGGATGAAACATGAACTCGCTGATCACGACACTCGGTAGCTCGGTGTAGAAGGTGCCGGAGACCGGCGGACTCCAATCGGAGGAGCTGACCCGGGACCGGGCTACCACCCTGGCCGTCTCAGCGAGGCTCACCGACTGGGTATACCTTGTCGCATTGGCTGATGTGGCGCCTCCAGGGGCGCGGGGGTCACTGCCATCGAGGGTGTAGTAGATTGATCCGGTACCACCTCGAAGGGTAAATACGAAGCCGGGCGTGATCAGGCCCGGGCTGGGACTGAAGGACGGCGGAGCTCGGAACTGGCTGTCCATCCATCCCGCCCGCGTCGTAAGCCAGGTTCTGAGACTGTTGATCTCCGTCCTCCAGCCGCTGGCGGAGATCCTGCCCCACTTCGCCGAATCCCGCGGCTGGGCCTCCTGGAGCTGGCCTGACATGGTGTCGATGACGTTGCGGATGTTCGTATTCGAAAGCGGTCCCTGGCGGAACTCGTGCCAACGGTCCCTGTAGAGCTGCATGAAGTCCGGATCGTCGAAGAGCCTCCCCCACCAGGGATAGTTGAAAAAATCAGTCCCATCACCCGTTCCATTCCAGGTCGTTGGATTGTCATCACGCCCATCTGTGGAATTCATCGAACGATCAAAATCCCAGATCGGACCGAACTCGATCGGGCCATTGCGATCCTTGTAAAAATAGGTGCTCAGGCGCAGGGCATCAACATTCTTGGCCAGGACATTGAGCATGTGGTGATCCGCCCAGGAGAGCTTGTCGATATAGGGAGCGTAGCCCCTGACCGGATCCCTGAAATTCGCGCCATTGAGGGCGTCGCCGAAAGCGTTGAAGTAGTTTCGAATCCAGGTGGTCTGCGCCGAGGGGACATCATCCTCCTTCGGCTCCACCCAGCGAAGGGATCGCCCGGCGGCGCTGAAGCCCCTGTCGCCGGGGTCGGCACGGTCGATCTTCAGCATATAGCCGCCGCTGATCTCCGGCTCGCTGGTCTGCCCGGAGGACAGCTCGGTGATATCTACACGGTCCTCCCCCCGCTTGATCTTCTCCATGAAGCTGTAGATTCCCCTGTAATGCGAGCTCGAGAGGGAGCCGTTGCCGGTGTTGAGATAGACCTCGCAGAACCGGGTGCGGGCGGCCCAGCGTCCGCACTGGCGGCTGAGCTCGTAGATCAGCGGATTTCTCAGGTGGGCCCGGTCAAAGTTGTAGGCGCCGTAGAGGATCCAGTCGGATTCCTCCGGCATGCCCAGCGGCGAGAAATCGGTGTCCTCGTTGTTCTCATCCCAGAACTCCAGACCGTAGCTCACCTTGTCCCGCCCGCCGGTAGAGGAGCCGCGCGTCTTGATCCCGATCCGGTTGGCCAGGATGGCCTCGTTCGAGAAGCTTGTTCTTCCCCCAACCGGCTCGTAGATCGCCATGAAAGCCTCCTCGAAGGAACCGCTGGGAACCCCCCCACCACCGAAGCTGTCGATCACGACAACCGGGATGGTCGAGCTGAAGTTCCTGACGTTCGAAGCCAGCATGATGTAGCTGCGACTGACGGTGGGACTCACCGACCCATCCGGCTCGAAAACCCTGGCGCGGATCCTCGAGCTCGAGGTGATGGTCACCGGGGCCGTATAGCGCGTTGAGTTGGCCGTAGGGAGAGATCCATCACGAGTGTAGCGGATAACAGCCGTTGGCGATTCCGAGGTGATCTCCATCGGGGTATTCCCCATGATGACTCCGCTCACGGGCGTTACCGTGGGCGGCAGGGTGATCCCGCTCACTCCCGGAAGGTTGGCGGATCCTGGAGTCGGCTGCGGAAAATAGAGGAGTTCATCACGGTTCAGCTCGCCGGCGTCATAGCCGACCAGTTCGGGAAGAACCACGAAATCCGAGCTTCCGAGGTTGTCGTTCAGCCCGATGATCGCCAGCATGTTCTCACCATCGCGGAGAGCCCCTGCTCCGCCCGCCACGGCGAAGTCCTCAAACTCGACTGCCTCACCATCATCATGGAGCGAGGTGGCGCCGGTATTCCAGCTGCCGTTGCCTTCCGGAGCGTTGGCGCCGGCAATTCGTTGCCCATTGATGAAGGCGATGAACCCGTCATCGTATTTCATCCTCAACAGAAGACCGCTGACGTTGACGCCGGCAGCGAGCGAAAACGGAATCCTGATAAAACAGGCCAGGTTCTCGTTGCGCATCTGGTCCTCGACATCCAGGTTGATCAGACCCCGGTAGTCCGCGTTGCGATCGTAGCCGACCCCCGTCCTGCCCGAGAGCCAGCTCGAATCATCGAAGCCCGGCTCCATCCAGGTCATGCCAAGGTTACCGTTCGAAGGAACCAGCGCCCTGGCTGGAACCTCTGAGGCGACCAGGCTGATCTCGCGGGCATTCTGGGAAATTCCATAGGAGAAGCCGGCGATCAGCTCCGGGAAGGGGGAAACCTGATCTACGATCGTCTCCCCATCGGGAGCGAACAGGCCGAGGAACTCACCAGAGGAGCTGAGCTTGAAGTTCGTATGCAATTCGGAGTTGGCATCACGGCGGTCCTTATCAGAAGCGAAAACCACCAGGAATCCTCCCGGAGCGATGGACACGCCTGGAAAACGCCACTTCTGTGGGACCAGGGGATCATCAGAAAGGAAGTAACCTGAGAGATTCTGCGCCGAGCCGCCCGCGTTGAAAATCTCGATCCAGTCCGGGGTGTTCCCATCTTCATCTTCGATAGTGCCGTTGTTGACGGCCATGAGCTCGCTGATGATGAGATCCTGAGCGGAAGCCGAATTGAAATACCCGAGAACAATGAGAACCGCCGTGAAGGCGGCTCGTCTAAATAATTTCGACATCATGTAAACCTCTCCCCAACTGCCGTTAGGCGCTGAATTAGCAGAGATCTCCAGTACACAAGCCAACAAACTGGATGATCCTT
>DODI01000084.1:0-834 GCA_003509045.1 Planctomycetota bacterium
GAATTGGCCGGGCTGATGTAGCGTGCCCTGGCCCCGGTGCGTGCTATCTCGCACCACTTGGTTCCCGAATCGCTTCTGATGGAGCTGATAAAGGTTGGGGACCCTTCGGAGATGGAATTGAATGAGTTCAGGCGATAGGTGACGGGGACCTGGCTGGTGCCGGCCGGGCGGATGACTCCCCCTGGGGTGTTCAGCCTGATCTCCTTGCGTTCTCCCCAGCGGTTCTGGTAGCTGAGGGGCCGGTTGGCCTCGATCAGGTGCCGGTGTCCATCCAGGAGCTTGAAGGCGGTTCCGGATTCAGGGTTGGCTTTGATTCTCAGGAGAAATTCATAGCAGGTGAGCTTCGTGCCGCCCGCCTGGGCCTGTTTTTCGAGATGGACTTTCTCCTGTTTTGAGACCTCCGTCTCATCCTGCAGCCATTTACGCAGCTTCTCCAGGTCGGCTCGCCGTCCCGAGCCCGCGGATTGTTTCAGGGGCAGACCGCTCAGCCTGCGCAGCTCAGGCAGCACCAGGTTCGAGGTGGAGGACAGGGATGCGCCGGCCTTGGCGTTGGGCTTGTCTTCGTAGAGCTCGGCCATAGTTTCGAGGAGCAGTTTCAATTGGCCGGAGGAGAGCAGAATGGCCGAGGAGAGGTCTTTCGCGCCTCTGAGAGCGGCATAGCGCAGGGTCTCCTCTCCCTTGGCGCCGCAGCGGACAAGGTTCTTCATTACCAGGCTGAGGAACGGGCCGGGAATGGTCGTGCCGGAAAAGTAGCTCTTGACGCGTTCCATAACCTCACCAAGGCCGGTCGATGATTCGACCTTGGAAAGGATCTTTTCAATGAATGACAGCTCA
>DODI01000084.1:1129-4585 GCA_003509045.1 Planctomycetota bacterium
TCTTTTCAATGAATGACAGCTCCTCCTTCGGCTCTTCTACTGACCGGGTGTTTTGAGCGCGGCCAGCGGCGATTCGGTGAACTTTCTTCCAGAGGGGGAAGATGGTTCCGAGGGGAATGGAGGTCGTTCCGTATTGTCCGAGCGCCAGCCCCTCAAATACGCCGCGGGCATTGGCCGCCAGGGCTCTGTGTTCCTCGTTTTCGGGATCGAGGATTTCGATGGCCCGGACAAAGAAATACTGGACCTCGTAGTGGTAGAAGCTCCAGGGAGCCTGGGTGATGGTGTCGTCGCGGAGCGCGAGCTGCAGGAATTGTTCACGCAGCTCCGGCTTCAGGGCGATCTTGGGAGACAGGTCGGCCAGGGTCGCAATGATCCTGAACAGCTGCACAAGATCACGCTCGTTGAGCTTGCGTAGAAGGTAGCCGACACCCCTGAGGTCGCCAATTCGGCTGAGTGCCACAGCGGCATCCAGCTTGGAGTCCGGTCTCTTCCCTGCAGGGCCGCCGCCGGCCGGTGACGCGGGCTCCTCGAGGATCTTCACAAGCAGTTCGGGCGCTGAGGCTTCGCCCAGCGCCGCGAGCCCCAGCGCGCCAAGCGAGGAGGTCCCAGGCTGCTTCAGGGCGTCCAGGAAGGTCGTCCTGGCCTCGGCGGGGGCCAGTTCGACCAGTAAGGCGAGAGCCTCGATACGTTCGCTCAGATCGTCGCTGTGGGCCTGCTCGAACAGGAGACGGTGGAGCAGCTCCAGCGAGAAGACGGTCTTGCGGGTTTCGCCGCTTTCAGAGAGGCGCTGATGTTGCTGATGCAGGATCCTGGCCAGGGGGAAGCGCTCTCGGCTCGTTACGATTTCGCGATGTTCGTAGCGTACCTCCTCGGCGAGCTTCAGTGTGCTGAGGGCGGGGGAGGTGGGGAGGGGGGTATTGAGGACGACGCCGGGGTTGACCCGGGATGCTCCTTCCCTCACCTGGACCTGGTATTTCCCGGGCTCGTTGGATTCCCAGGAAATTACGTAGCTCGAAAGGTTTCTTCCCTTCGGCTTTTTCCCGCTCAGCTTGATGGCCCGCCTGTTTTTACCTTTGCCGGTGTACTGGGTAAGAATTTCAGGCTGGTCCCCAAGTCTGATTTCCAGCAGCTGGAAGGTGAAAATCATCGGGTCGAGTTTTTCCCGCAGAATCCTGGAGCGCCTGGCGAGTTCGATGTCGGTTGAGGAAGAATACTTCTTCAGTAGCGGGAGGGCCTCGTTACCGGCCTTGATGAGCTCTTTCTGGGCTGCCTCCCGGCGTTTCCAGCTCTTGTGTCCCAACTCTTTTACCAGTCTTTCGAGGTGGAGCTTTTCAGGGGCGGGTTTTTGCTGCGCCGGAGCCGGCTTCTCCTGTCCAGATGAGGATGTGAACAGGGCTGCGAAAAAAAGCAGTGAAAGGGTGAATAGGGGTGCCGGGAGCCGGATTCTTGACATGCTTATCGGTTTTGCGAACGGTCTTCTGAATGCCACTTCATGTCCATTGTATCCGGAAAACGCGATGGAGAGTAAGAGAGAGGGTTCTATCAATGCTGAAAAGCCTACAGAAAGCTCTTCGTGGGTACCGATATATTCTATATGAGGGTCGGTTCAGTAGAACGACGATAGGGTCTGAGGAGACAGAACAGTGTTGAGAGATAACTCTCGGGGCGTACCCGGTGAGCGTGATAGCAGTGGTGTTGATTCATCACAAAAGTGCATGGATGAATGGCTGAGCCGGTTGGTTTCAGAATTCCATGACGGAGAGCAGGAGCTCGAAGCTCTCGCGAAGAAATCGATCGAGGGTCTCGCCGGGGAGCTTGGATTTCTCCGCGGCTATTTCCTGCTCTATGGCCTGCGGGCGCCAGGCGTCCTGGAGACCGGCCACGAGCTCGATTTCGAGGTCTGCGCCTCCCGCCTGCGTCTCGAAGACAAGAGTGACGACACGCTCTCCTGGGTGGATGTTACGAACCCCGACTTCGCGGTAAACCGGGCTGTTGCCCGGCTGGCGCTCGAGTCGAGGGAGCTGATCGTCTTCGAGGAGGAGGTCGGCGCGGAAAGCTCCGGCAACTCCGGAATACGACCGACCCTGTGCAGATCCTTTTCCATGGGAGAAAAGAAGATTGGCATTCTCTACCTCGAGCGGGACTTCGGTACGGGCCTGATCGAGGCAGGGCTGAGGCAGAGCTTCGACCGATTTGTCGACGCCTTCGCGCCTATCTATTCAAGGTCTTGCGGTTGCCCTGATGTAGAGCCTGCCGCCGCCGGCGTGCCACCCGTACCCGCCGTTGCCGAAATTTCGCTGCAGGAGCCTGTTGAGGCGGCTGCCGCGTCGACGGCCGAAGCCGGTGCTTCTCCGGATGGATCCTATTACGGAATCATCGGGCGGGACGAGAAGATCAGGAAGATCATCGAGATCATCGAGAAAGTTAAAGACTCCAATCTGAACATCTGCATCTGTGGTGAGAGTGGTACGGGCAAGGAGCTCGTTGCCAGGGCCATTCACCAGGCCGGCAATCGCGGCAAGCGCGACTTTGTTTCAGAGAATTGCGGCGCCATCTCGGAGACCCTGCTCGAGAGCGAGCTCTTCGGGCATGTAAAGGGTGCCTTCACCGGGGCCGACGAAGATCGTCAGGGCTTGTTCTCCGCGGCGGACAAGGGAGTGCTCTTCCTTGACGAGATCGGCGACATGTCGGAAAACATGCAGTGCAAGCTCCTGCGTACCTTGCAGGAAGGAGTCGTTCGACCGGTCGGTGGACAGGACAGCTTTGCGGTCGATACGCGGGTCATCTGCGCCTCGAATACGGACCTCAAGCAGCTGGTGGGAAAAGGCGTCTTTCGAGCGGATCTCTTCTATCGTCTGAATGTGATCAGCATCGACCTGCCGCCTCTGCGCCAGAGGAGGGCGGACATCCCCCTGTTGGTTAAGCATTTTCTCGACACGATCAGTCGGGAGGAAGGCGTCCGGAGGAGACTCAGCTCGAGCGCCTCGAAGGCCTTGGTCGACTACGGCTGGCCCGGCAATGTTCGTGAGCTCTCGAATGTCCTGCGGAAGGTGCTGCTCACATCGGAGGATAAGGAGATCGCTCGCAAGGATCTCACTCCCTTCCTGAGCGCTGCAGCTCCCGGAGCGGCCTGCCTGGGAGATGGTATCGAGAAGGATACCGATCATCTGGTATTGCGGATCCCGTTGCGCGAGAGCTTCAACGAAATCATCGACGAGTGCGAACGCCTGGTTCTGCTCAACGCTCTCACCGAGGGCGGCTGGAACAAGTCGCGAGTGACCAGGGCTCTGAGCATTCCCCGCCAGAGTCTCTACAATAAGATCGCTAAATACGATCTCGAGCGCCCCTCCGCCGGAGATGCCAAGCCAGGATACAGCTGAGGCTTAACAAGGGGCCCCCCTGTTTTCTCAGCAGCGCTCACTTCCCGGTCCAGCCCCGTATACTTCCAACTTGACA
>DODI01000524.1:0-4539 GCA_003509045.1 Planctomycetota bacterium
CCGCATCCCTTGGAGCCGCAAGCCTCGGTAAACCTGCGAACGACGACTCCGTCAGCCCCGACACAGGTCTGGCCATCCTCATTTGCGGAGTCATCAGCCTTATCCTGGGTGGACTGCTTTCAAAAAAAGAGGAGACGGCGGCCGGAGCGGCTGAAGAGTCCGCTTCGAAACTTGACTTTGTTCCGTTGCTTGAAGAAATCCGCGTCGAGATCCATGAACTGACGAGCTCGCTCGACAAGCTTTCAGCTGAAGATCTCACGCAACGCATCGACTCCTTGATGAAAAGACAGTACTTCGATCTGATTGCACGTCACGAAGAGCTGGCCTCCCTGCTGGGCTTCTCGAAATACGCCGAGATCTGGGATGGGGTCGCTTCAGCCGAGCGTCTCCTCTCCCGCGCCTGGAGCATGGCGACCGATGGCTACCTCGAAGAGGCTCTCCAGGAAATCCCCCGGGCACGGACACATATCGAACGCGCCTGCGAAGCCATGGCGAAGACCTGATGCCCTCAGTCCTCCAGAGCCTCGGAGAAAAACTTCAGCAGCTCGTCCCTGGCGGCTCCTTCAAGAGCGTGCATGTGCTTCGCCCCGGGCACGACGAGAAACCGTTTGGGCTCCGGCGCCGCCTCGAAGAGCTCTCGGCCATTGGAGATCCTGACCAATGCATCCGCATCGCCGTGAATAAACAGTAGAGGGATTCCCTCGAGCCTGGAGATGGAATCCTCCGGGTCGTGGTCAGAACTCACCAGGAGCCAGACCAGAGGCTTCGTCAGCACCGTCCCGCCTAACACGGAATTGGCGACCTTTCGATAGCTCAGGAACGAGCTGTCGATGGCAATCGCCCGCACGCCCTCGCGCGAGCCCTCGCCCAGGGCCGCCAGGGCGCAGGCCCCGCCGAGGCTCTGGCCCAGCACCAGCAGACGGCTGCTGTCGATATCCTTGCGCCCCCGGATATAGGCAAGCGCCGCCCTGGAATCAGCGATGACCCCCGCGCGCTCCGGGCCCCCATCGGATTTCCCATAGCCGCGGTAGTCAAAGACGAAGACATTGTAGCCGTGCTCAGCCAACCAGTCCACGAAGCCCACATGGGCGCTGAGATTCTGGGCATTGCCATGAAAATGAACGACGGTTCCCGCCGCCTCCCGGCCTTCTCCAGGTCGCAACAGCCAGCCATAAAGCCCCGTCCCATCCTCGCTCTTGAAGCGGACCTCCTCTACCGGAACAGCCAGATCCTGAGGGGTCCTGTACTCGCCAGAGCTGGGATAGTAAAAGAGACGGTTGCAGCCAATCATGTGACAAATCCCGCAGAGAAGGAGCAGAAAAACAGCCGCCCGGGCCCAGCCGCTTCCCGCGATGCGCTCTTTTCGTTCTTGATCACCTTGAATCTTCATCATCCCTCACTGGCGCTGTCGGCCTCCCGGTATCATAATCGCCGCTTCCATGAACGAAAACCACATCTCGGAAAAATCGGCACCAGATCTGAATGAGCTCGACACAGGGGGCGACGCCCTGCGCTGCCTGCTGGAGAAGACGGGCGAGCGGCTGGCCGGTTTTATCGAATCGCTTCCGGACCAGCCCACCGACTCAAGCGCGCGCTTCGATCCGGAGGCCGACTGGCTGAAGGCTCCCCTGCCGGCCTCCCCTGCAGATGCCGAGGGGCTCCTCGATTTCCTCTTTGACGAGGTCATCCCGGCGGCCTACAACCCCGCCAGCCCGGGCTACCTGGCCTACGTTCCCGGCGGAGGTCTCTTCTCCGCCGCGCTGGGAGAGCTCATCGCGGGTACAGTCAACCGCTATACGGGCTGCTGGGCTTCCGCCCCGGCGGCTGTCGAGCTCGAGACCCAGGCGATCCGCTGGCTGGCTGAGATGATGGGCCTGCCCGAAGGCTCCCTCGGAGTGCTGACCTCCGGAGCCTCCATGTCAACCCTCATCGCCCTGGTCGCGGCGCGAGAGAAGCACCTTGGCGAGGAGCTTCGCCGAGGCGTAATCTATTCATCGAGCGAAATCCACCACTCGATCCCCAAGGCCGCCCGAATCGCCGGCCTGGCAGAAAAAAATCTGCGCCAGGTGGCTGTCGATGAGAATTTTCGCATGCGCCCCGAAAAACTGCAGGAAGCCATCCGTGCGGACCGCGATGCCGGCCTGCTGCCTTTTTTCGTCTGCTCGAGCGCCGGAACCGTCAACACCGGCTCGATCGACCCGTTAGCAGAGATCGCCCGGGTAGCGGCCGAGGAGGGACTCTGGCACCACGTCGATGGCGCCTACGGAGCGGCCTTCCGGCTGGTGCCGGAGCTTGCGGACGCCCTCAGCGGCATGGGGCTGGCGGACTCGCTCGCCGTCGACCCCCACAAGGGTCTCTTCCTCGCCTACGGCACCGGCGCCCTGCTCGTCAGAGACATGGCCCCCCTTCGCGAGGCGTTCCAATCAACCGCCTCCTACATGCCGGACATGCAGAAGGGAGAACACTACGACTTCTGCGAATTCACCCCGGAGCTTTCCCGCGAATGGCGTGGCCTCAGGCTCTGGCTGCCTCTCAAGCTCCATGGAGTCGATGCCTTCAGGGAATCCCTTGGTCTCAAACGCGAACTGACCCTGCGGGCCTGGGAACATCTCAACGCCATCGAAGATGTGGAGATTCCGGCCGCGCCCGACCTGACCCTCTTCATTTTCCGCCAGCGATTCAGCGGCTGTGAAGCTTCAGAGGAAGATGCCCGCAACCAGGCGCTGCTCGAGAAGATCAACAGGCAGCAGCGGGTCATGCTGACAGGCACGATCGTAGATGGACGATTCTACCTGCGCATGTGCATCCTGCATCTGCGCACCGATCACTCCAGGCTGGATGAGGCGCTCTCGATCATCTCCAACGCCTTGAAAGAGCTTCGCGAAGGTTGACCACGGCTCAGCTCTCGAGCTCCCCGCTGACACACCGGCAGGCGGCCGTCATGTCGGACTCGCTCAAGCCTGCATCCACCAGCTGCTGGTAGACTCCAAAGGCCGCCTCGGCGGCCCTGACCGACAACCCTGATTCTTTTCCCTGGCGGGTAATGATCGAGAGATCCTTCAGGATGTTCCGCAGCGGGGCGCCGGGCTCATCGTAGCCTTCACGCGCTATGATCGGCCCGCAGCGCTCAAGCATCCGGCTCTGCCCCCAGGCATTCGCCAGCAGGTCCTGCAACTTTTCGAGATCAGCCCCTACCTGGCGCGCCATCGTCAGGGCCTCGCAGCAGGCAAGAGAGTTCACCCCCACCATCAGCTGGTTCGCGAGCTTCGCCGCTGTACCGGCTCCCGCCGGCCCCATGTGTACCACCTTCGAGCCCATCGCATCGAATACCGGCCGAGCCCTCTCGAAAATATCGGGTTCTCCACCCGCCATGATCGCCAGCGTACCGGCGCTGGCGCCCTCCGGCCCACCGCTGATCGGGGCGTCGAGAAAGCCGGCGCCCTGCGCCCCACAGGCGGCGTGCAGGTCACGCGAGGTGGCGAGGTCGACCGTACCGTGATCAACGAATATTTTCCCCTCAACGCTATCGTCTACAACGCCCTCTTCACCCAGGAAGAATTCCCGGCCGGAGGCAATATCGGCAAGACACACCAGCACAAGATCGGCTTCCCGCACGAGGTCCCGCGGCGCATCCATGATCACTGCGCCCTCGAGCGCCTCGGCCTTCACCCGGGTGCGATTGTAGACAAACAACTCGAACCCGGCCTGGAGCACATTCCGAGCCATACCGCCGCCCATATTGCCAAGGCCCGCGAAACCAACCTTCATGATATTCCCCTGTTAAAGAACCCGTTATCTGCAAGATTGACAGGCATCCCTGCCAATCCTCTATATACTTCTTTCCATGTCGCCGGAGACCAATAAACCCGATAAATACCTGCTGTACCAGAGCTCGGTCCAGAACCCGGTCTACGAAGTCAACTTCATGCGGAGGGTCTACCGAAAGACCCGTGGTCGATCGCCGCTGCTACTGCGCGAAGACTTCTGCGGCACCGCGGTCCTCGCCTGCGAGTGGGTCCGCATGGTCCGCGGCGGCCGGGCCGTTGGAGTCGACCTCGATGAGAATACGCTGCAATGGGCAGCCGAAAACAACATTGCGCGGATGGGATCGAAGGCCGAGAGGCTCGAGCTCGCGTGCTGCGACGTGCTCACGGCGGAGAACTATGAATCCGACATCGTCGCCGCCTTCAACTTCTCCTACTACGTGTTCAAAGAGCGCGAGATCCTGCTTTCTTACTTTCGCAAGGTACACGAAACGCTGAATTCAACCGGGATCTTCTTCCTCGACCTCTACGGCGGCCCGGACGCGCAGGTCATCCAGGAGGAAAGCCGGGAGGTCGACGAAGAGGGCCTGCGTTTCAGCTATGTCTGGGACCAGGCGCGCTACAATCCCGTAACGGGTGAAACGGTCTGCCACATCCATTTCGATCTTCCCGGCGGCAACAGAATCGAGAGGGCCTTCAGCTACGACTGGCGCCTCTGGAACCTTCCCGAGCTGAAGGATCTGCTCAGGGAAGCCGGCTTCGAAAAAATTGACGT
>DODI01000524.1:4920-5990 GCA_003509045.1 Planctomycetota bacterium
TGTCGCGCAAGGGAGACGACTCCCGAAGCTGGATCTGTTACCTTGTAGCGATCAGGTAAACCCGGCCGGGAAGCGCAAGCAATGACCAGCACGGAAAACACGGCGGAGAGCGGAAATCTGAGCCGCCGCCGGTTCCTGGAGCTGGGTTCCGGCGCTGCAGCAAGCCTTGCGCTCTCCTCCCTGCCGGCAGGAGAGCCCTTCACCGGCAAGAGTGCGGGCTCCGGGGCCCGCTCCGTAATCCTCGTCAACAACTACGGCGGCCCCAGCCACCTGGACCTTTTTGACATGAAGCCGGAGGCTCCGCTCGAAGTCCGCGGGCCCTTTCGCCCAGTCCGAACGCGAAGCGCAGAGTTCGAGCTCTCCGAATTGCTCCCACTGCATGCCAGGGTCGCTGACCGATTCTCGCTGGTCAGGACCTGCAACCACGGCCTCAGCGCTCTGCATGAAACAGCCTCCTGCTTGATCCAGACAGGGAGGGCGCCCGGGGTGGCGAATCCAGCGCCCCATCCGGGAGTCGTGACAAGCACCCTCCGGGGTAACAACGATGGGGGAACCTCCAACTTTCTTCTGGGAGCGACACGGAGCAAGCCTCCATCCGCCCTGGAGGACCACGAGCCGGCGATCGTGTCTCCGCACGATTTACGACTCAGCCAGGCCGAGCGCGAGCGGTTCGGCCTGAGCCCTGTCGGCGACAACCTGCTTGCGGCGCGAAAGCTCGTTGAAGACGGAGCCCGCTTCGTAACCGTAAACACCTCGGACCGGCCCAGGGACCCTCTCGGCTGGGACATGCACGGCCGCCGGGGCTTCAGCAGCTTTGCAGAGCTCAGAGAGAGCATCGCTCCCCGCTACGACCGGGCCTACTGGGCGCTGATCACCAGCCTCGAAGAGCGCGGCATGCTTGATGAGACCCTGGTCTGCTGCCTGGGCGAGTTCGGCAGAAGCCCACGGATCAATCCATGCGGCGGGCGAGACCATTGGACCGGCTGCTGGACGGTCTACTTCGCAGGCGGCGGAGTCCAGGGAGGACGAGCCGTCGGCCGAAGCGATGAGCTGGGCTCACACCCCCTGGA
>DODI01000236.1:0-372 GCA_003509045.1 Planctomycetota bacterium
GACGCCGACACCGCCGCCGACGAGGTAGACGGACTCATCTTTCCCCGGCATGGTGAAGGTATTGCCGAGGGGGCCCAGGACATCGACTCTCGCGGGCGGTTCGCCGCTCCCGGAGGTCTCGGGGTCGGGCAGGGCGGCCATCCAGCGGGTGCCGCGGCCCACCGTGGTGTAGAGAATGTCGTAGGTCCCGTTCTCCTTGTCGGCGCAGTAGACGCTGAAGGGGCGGCGCAGGAGGGGATCGAAGGACTCGCCATCGCTGCACAGCACCTGCACGAACATTCCCGGCTCCGAGCGCTGGGCGATGGACTTTTCCCGAAGTCGCAAGACGTACCAGCCTGGCCCGATCCGGCGGTTGGAGACCACCTCGGATTC
>DODI01000236.1:792-3733 GCA_003509045.1 Planctomycetota bacterium
CTCGGGGAGATAGTCTATTAGATCACCGGCGGTGAGGGAAGGCTGTCCGAGAGATTCCGCCGCGATATCACCGGCGTAGCCGTGCAGGTAGGCTCCGAGCTGAGAGGCCTCGAAACCGTCGATCCCCTGGCCCAGCAGGGCTGTGATGACCCCGGTGAGAACGTCTCCGCTGCCCGCGGTGGCCATGCCCGGGTTGCCGGTCAGGTTGACGTAGAAGCGGTCACCATCGTGAACCACCGTGCGGTTTCCCTTGAGAAGAACGGTCCCGCCGCGCTCGCTGGCGAAGCGCCTGGTCTCTTCGAGTCGCTCGGTGTCGCCGCGGGGGGTCGCTCCGGTGAGACGCTGAAATTCCCCGGGATGGGGTGTCCAGATCCGTTTCCCCGAAGGAGAGGTCGGCAGTCCCTTGGCGACCAGGTTCAGGGCGTCCGCGTCGAGGACCTGGGGACCATCGTAGACTTCGAGGACGCGCTCGAGCACCTTCCGGCTGGCGGTCGAGGTCCCAAGCCCCGGGCCGATTCCGATGGCGTCAAACCTCTCCCGGAAATCGTTGCCGATGAGGCGGTCGATTTCGGCATCGTGCTCCGGCGCTCCGGGCTCCGGCAGGGGAAGCTGGATCGCCTCGGGGACGGCGGCGGTGAAGGTCGCGGTGAGGGAGCCGGCGAAGGCCACGGTCACGAGGCCCGCTCCGCTTCTGAGCGCGGCCCGGGCGGCAAGCACCGCGGCGCCCGGCATCGCAGGCGAGCCTGCCACCAGCAGGATCCTGCCGTAGGTGCCCTTGTGGGACTCGGGCTCCCTCTTCGGCAGCGGCGGCAGCTCGGTGATGTGCAAGGTTCCCATGCGGCCCTACTCCCGTTGGCGTTTCCTGCAGATGAGAGCCGACATGAAGCCTGCTCCAAAGCCGTTGTCGATATTGACGACGGCCACTCCCGCCGCGCAGCTTGACAGCATGGTCAGGAGCGGAGTGATCCCGCCGAGGTTCGCGCCGTAGCCGCAACTGGTAGGCACGGCGATCACCGGGACATCGCTGAGGCCGCCCACGACACTCGCCAGCGCTCCCTCCATTCCGGCGACGGCGATGATGCAGTCGGCCTCCTGGATTTTCTTTGTTTCCGACAGCAGCCTGTGGATACCGGCGACCCCCGCGTCGTAGACCGTCTCGACGGTATGCCCCATGATCTCGGCGGTCACCCGGGCCTCCTCGGCAACTGGAATGTCGATGGTGCCGGCTGAGATAAGCAGGATGTTTCCGTCGAGCGGCGGCGGGTCTTCCTTGCGTACGGTGATGCAGCGGGCCTGCTCGTGGTACTCGGCCAGCTCGTTGGCGGCTTTCACGGCCTCGAAAGCCGTTTCGTCGGCGCGTGTTGCCAGCAGCCAGGGGGAGTGTGAAAGGATGCTTGTGGCGATCTCCGTGAGGTTCGCCGGATCTTTCCCCTGGCAGTAGATGACCTCGGGAAAGCCGCAGCGTAAGTTGCGGTGATGGTCTACACGCGCATAGCCCAGGTCCTCAAAGGGCATGTCGCGAAACGAGCTGACGGCGTCCTCGATGGGAGTCTTTCCTTCACTGACCTCTACGAGGAGCTTCCTGATTTGTTCTTCGTTCATCTGGTGATCTCGTTCAATCGCTGGCCATAGATGAAGCCTCGAGGGACAACTCCTGGACCTCTCCGTCGGCGAGCAGCATCGAGCCGAGTCCTGCGATCATGGCGCCGTTGTCGGTGCAGAGGGCGAGGTCGGGGAAGCGGATATCGAGGCCTTCTTTCTCCGCCAGATCGGTCAATCTCGACCGCAGGTAGCGGTTGGAGGCGACCCCGCCCCCGAGGATTGCTCGGTTGAGACCTTCTCGCCCAAGCGCCCTGCGGAGCTTCTCGATGAGGACATCAACGACTGCGGTCTCGAAGGAGGCGGCTACATCCGGCACTGAGATCCCCTCTAACAGGGGAGCGTCGCGGCGGCAGTCCTGTCCCTTGACATGGTAGAGGACCGAGGTCTTGATGCCTGAGAAGCTAAAATCGAGCGACCGCGGCTCCAGCAGCGTTCTTGGGAAGCGGATGGCCTTGCGGTTTCCTTTTTCGGCCTCGCGCGAGATGGCGGGGCCGCCGGGGTATTCGAGGCCGAGGATGGCAGCCGCCTTGTCGAAAGCCTCTCCCACGGCATCATCCTGGGTTGTTCCGATGAGCCGGTGGGCGGTCCAGTGGTCGCTTCGATAGAGCGATGTGTGGCCGCCGGAGACGACGAGGGCTATTGCAGGGAAGGCATTTTCTATTTCGGGCAGGGGAGCGAAGGGCGCCTGGCTCTTCATCCAGGCTGCGTAGATGTGCGCCTGGATGTGATCGACGCCAATGAGCGGGATCCCCCAGGCAAGAGAGAGGCTCTTGGCGGCGCTCAGTCCCACGAGCAGGGCTCCGATGAGACCCGGCCGATGGGCTACGGCGATGGCATCGATGTCCGGAGCGGCATCAGGGTTTTTCCAGCATCCTGCATCGTTGAGGGCCCGCTCGATAAGCCGGGTGATCACCTCTACATGCGCTCTGCTGGCGATCTCGGGCACCACCCCGCCGAAGCGCTCATGCAGCGGCACCTGGCTGAGGACGCAATTCGATAGCAGCCGGTAGCCATCTTCGACGATGGCGACACCGGTTTCATCGCAGGTCGTTTCGATTCCGAGGACTCTCATAATGGGTTGCCGGGGTGCGAGGTGTGAGTTCCAGTAAGGAGTCAACATAGGTCCACCACAGGCAAAGAGCAAGCGCTGGCGGGGAGGCTGTAAGGTATCTTTTTTCTTGTCCTTAGAGGAACTCGTCGCAGTATTGACAAGTCCTTCGGCCTTTGGCTAAATGGCGCTTCACACCTGGCGGGTTTCCCCGCATAGAGAAGATGCTAATAGGTGCGCGGATAGCTCAGTTGGTAGAGCACTAGACTGAAAATCTAGGTGTCCCCAGTT
>DODI01000517.1:0-5717 GCA_003509045.1 Planctomycetota bacterium
CCGCTGACAACATCGCCATCAGCACCGGAAACGATCGCCTTCTCAACGATGAGACCGGTGTGAGCGATGGGGTCGGTAGCCGTGGATACGGTACCGCGAGTCACGTGATCGTTACCGTTACCGTAGATGGACTCGCCACCGACGGGGCTCTCGAAACGACCGAGAGTCAGCTTGGCACCGGTCAGGCCGGGGACGCCAGCGGGGAGTACCCACTGAACATTGGCGTTGGTAAGATTGAAGTCGCTACCATTGCCGTTACCGCCAAGATCATTGCCGCCATAAACAAAGGTCACGTGGTAACCGACAGCGCTGTCGCCACCGGCGCCATTGTCATAATCGACACCAATCTGGGCGACGCCAACTTCATTGTGCCCTCTGGCATGGGTCCTGTCCGCGGCATCGCCATCAAAGTTGTAGGCCCAGCCGGCTTCGAGCCAACCGCTCATACCGCCGCCATCCTGGCCCAGCATGGCCGGGGTCAGAAGCGAACCATCCGCAACAACACTCGAAGTACTGAACGCCATGGCGATCAGAAGTCCCAATCCAGTAAGTCCTATACGATTCATATTCGTATCCTTCCTTTTACTACTTAAATCCGAGGCCATCCTACTTGAAGACCTCAACACACGTTTACAGAAGTGTGGTCCCGCCCCTGTGGCGAAACCTTTCCTGGCATACTAAGTTTTTGTTTCCGCTTTTAGCCTCCCTGACTATCCACCCTTCCTGTGTACCTGTTTCTTGTTTCTATTACTTTTACTTATCCCTGGCGGGCCTTGCGGTTTAGTGGACTCGCAAACCGGACCTCCGATTTACGCCTGCCGCCCCCCAGCCTGGGGTTAGAATCCTATTTTTTCATTTTGATCAAGAGTCGAAATCTACTCTTAATTGTCTCTCTCTGGTTCGTTCGAAGCCTCAGCGCGCATTCCTGCGCCGATTAGTGACTCTTCCACTCTTGGAAGCCGGGTCGCAACCCGTCCCGATTAGCGACGATTCAAACTGTTTCTCAGCCTAATTCGCTCTTGGAGTCTCTCCTTCGAACCTGGATCTTCGAGCTGTTCAACTCCTGAAGATCACTAAGTCACACGTTGTCACACGTTTCGTTCCGGCTACTCTGCTTGGCCCGGAACACAGTCGAAGCCCTTCTTCTCACCTGGGCAAAAATTTTACCCTTTTCTCCGCTTCGACCGAATTAGCTTCGCATCGTGCCTTCAACATAGGTCCGTTGCAAGCTTCAATATCAATTTTCTTAATATCCTGCACAGAGGCTTTATCGTCACTTAAATGCTTTTAAATTAAGGCTTTTGGTCAATTTCTCTGCTGATATTCTGAAAACCCACATATCCTCGACGTTTTACGCCTGAAAGCCCTTATTCTGATAACAGAGGCTGTATTGAGAGCCTTTAGGAAAAGAACGGCGAACAAAGGCCTTCTTAAAAGCTTTAGCTGTAATAACGCAAATTCAGTGCCTGGGAAAACCGCCCCAACTGAAGGATTACCGGACCAAGGAGCCCGTTTTGGTCTACCCGGGAGAACCTGAAAGAGTTCCGGAAGCTCATCCCCCATCTTAGAAAGGATTCAGACGGCGTCTTTCAGCCAGGCGATCCTTTTTATATAATGCCCTTCGCCAAATCCGGCATTTGAATCGTATCTCGAGGAAAAACGATGAAATCAACGTCTTGTCAGTACATCTGCATTCTGGCTCTAGCTATAGCGGTTTGTTGCCCGGGTGTCTTTGCCCAGGAAGCTGCGAAAACAGCCGAACCGGCCTGGTCCATCCCCTGGCTCGAAAAAACCAGCCTCGGTAAGGCCACCATCGTCATCAAGCGTTTCGGGCGTCTGCAGAGAAACGAGGTGTGGGACCCCCCCGCCGGATACAGCATCGGTGGCATCGACTACCTCGCCACCGAGGTTCTTAAACTCGACGAAAAATCCTTCGCGGGATCGGAAGCCACGCAGAAGGCCCTCCGAGACATGAAGAGCTACGCCTACTTTTACAAGGCTCGCTCCCGCGGAAGAAAAGTCGACGCCAAGAATCCGGCAGAGGAAGATCTAAATGAAATCATGGCAGACCTCAAAAGGGCGGTGGAACTCGGCTACACCAACCACCTCGAGATTCTCGGCTCCAAAAAGGAACTGCATCACATCTTCGATAAGGCCGAATTCAAGGAGCTCATCAAGAGCCTTAAAGAGAAGGCCTTCACGAGAATCCGGGAGGGCTACACCAGGCAGGTAGCCAAGGGCTTCGCCCTCTACGCCAAGGCCGAAAAGAAGATCTGGAAGCCGGAGCTCAAGACGCCATCTGGCGAAGCCTTCTGGCCCGATGGGTCTCCGGCGATCGTCGTCCTCTCCCGCATCCATCACGATGGCTACAACAAGTTCATCGGACGCCTCGAAAAACTCGCCGGCGCCAATGGCGCAAAGCTGAACTTGCGAACAGCCTTCTACCAGCACAGGGCCGACGACAAGGCGCGCCTCGAACAAACCGCGGGCTACGTCAAGACGCTCGGAACCGTCTCTCCCTACTCGGTGATCGACCGCGGACAGTACAAGGAACTGCGAGAGACCATCAAGGGGCGCTACGAAGACGGCTCCGCCAAAGCGGGGGACAAGAAAGCCGTATTCGACATCTTTCAGCCTGTCGTGATCTTCTTTGATGCGGCAGGCGTGCCCCTCTACCTGACCAACGGGGTACTTGAGGACTGGCAGATTGAGGCCGTCCTGGCCGGATTCACAGCCGCGGCCGGCTCCGGCTCAGAGGAAAAAAAAGCCGTCCCCGCCCCCGAAGCCGAGAAATAGACAGCTCGAAATCTTAGGGGGTGATGAGCGGCAGATTTCCCATCTCCTTATTCTTGACGCAACCGCCCGCAACGGAACCAGGAGCTCCTCGGGCCGCTCCGCAAGACACCGGGGGCTCTGCAATCCTCAGCCAATCAATCCGGCCTCAGGAGGGCTTCTTAGCGAACTCATCCCAGTAGACCGTGCGGTCCTCCCGCATGGCGATGTTGGCCATGAGAGCGGCTACGGCGCTGTTCATGCCGACGCGCGCGCTGGCCCGAAGCTCCTCGTTAAACGGATTTCCGGCGCGGGCCAGCCGGACGCATTTGTGGAAGCTCTCGACCGCCAGCAACGTCTCGATCTTGTCGTAGGCTCCCTCGATCGGCTCGATGAAATGCGACCAGTGCTTTTCGTGATGGGGAAGCGGGTTCTCCTCGAGAACCTTGTCAGCGGGCTTGCCGCCGAGCTTCGCCATGGTGGCCCCGCTCTTGAGAATCTTCTTCTGGTGAGAACGCCTCGGGTTCGTTCCCTCGGCGATCCGGTTCTCATCCTGACGAGCCTTTTTCTCCTTCCAGAACTCGCCGCCGGCCAGGGAGACCTGGATGGTTCCGTAGCGGCCGAGCATGAGCTCAGAAGGCCCGATATGAGCGTTCGCCATCGTACACATGTAATCAAAGGTCACCTCCCGTTTACGGATACCGCCGGAGGGGTCCTTTTCATAGACGAGCTTGCCAGCTGAATCTTTCTTGACCCGGCCAAACGCATCGCGCTGAACGGCCGGAACTTTGTAGGTGAAAATGAGATGGATGTTGTCGTGGGTGTCGCGGGCATCCTGGTAATACCAGTCAACGCCGCCGTAGCCGCGCACCGAATGGGGAGCGACTCCCACATGGTCTCCCCCTCCGAAGAACCAGTTCGCAACATCGATCTGGTGAGTAGCGAACTCGGTGGTCAGGCCTCCTGAGTATTCGGAGTAGAGCCGCCAGTTGATGATCCGTTCGAGCTCGAGCGAGGGGGCAGGTCTGCTGATCTTGTCATTCTGATTCCACTGGGCCCGAATGGTCGCGACCTCGCCAATTCTGTCACCGTGGATCATGTCAGCCGCCTTCTGGTACAGGGGCGAATAGTGACGCTGATGACCGACCTGGAAGACGATATCTTTTCCTTCGGGCGTCTTGGCTCCGCCCTCGACAAGATCGACAATGTCCTGGTTCTCACCGATCGTAAAGGCCATCGCCTTCTCGCAATAGACGTGCTTGCCGGCCTCCACAGCGTCGATCGCCATGGGCCCGTGAAGGTAATGCGGGGTCGCGATGAAAACGGCCTCGACATCCTTATTGTCGAGTATGCGACGGTAATCATCGCTGGTCTGGACAGCCACCTCAGAAGATTTTTTTCCATCCCTCCTGCTGATAACGTCCTGGATACTCTTCTTGAAATCCTTGATCTTCGAGGCCTGCTTGTCGCAGACAGCGATCGGCATGCTCCCGGGCACCTGCAGCGCGGTACGAAGGAGCGATCCCCCCCGATTGCCAACGCCGATATGCCCGGTCCTTACCTTCTCGCCTCCGCCGAAGTGCTCCGCGCGCCAGCCCTTGACCTCCTCAGCGCTCGGGTTTTTCACGCCCTTGCGAAAATAGAAGGAGAGGCCTGTAGCGATCCCGCCAGCTCCAAGAGCGGCCGCGCCAATGAAATCGCGCCGAGGCACTCCGCCTCCGGCATCATCGGTCTTGGCGGCCTCGGGCTTGCCGGCGCCGGCCTTTTTCTCCACGGGCTCGTCTCCCGTGGAATACTCCGAGCGCCAGGATTCTTTTTTATTCTCTTCAGACATGTAGGCTCTCCCGCATTATTGACTATCAACAGGGTACATAATACGAATCCGCAAGCTCCTCTGCCATCGGGAAATGGCCGGACAGCCTGCCCCCGGTCGACAAACAACCGAAAGCCTCGGCGGTGCAGACTTGCAGACGCTCGGCTCATTGCTACAATGTCGCAAGTCAATTCGGCCGGGATGCCCTGAAGCAACCGGGCCTGTTAAAATATTGCAACCGAGCTCCCCCGACGGAGGATTCATGGTCTCGCCCAAAGAACGATTCTGGATTACTTTCATGCTGAGGATGTCCTTCGGGTTCCTCTTCCTCTTCGTTGCCCTTGGACAATTCGGTGCGGGCGGACCGACCGACTCCGGCCCCGAGTGGTTCGCGGACAAGCTCTCAGGCTCCTACACAGGAACCTGGCTGGCGGGAGCCTTCAAGACCTTTGGCTTCGAGAAAGGCACCGAGCCGATGAAGCTGTTTCTCGGCTGCATTCCCTACATCTTCGCAGCCCTGTCGGTTCCGATCCTTACCGGTCTCCTCCTCCGTCCAGCTCTGCGATTCGCCGCCATCCTGCTCATCATGCTGGGCCTTGGAAAATACATCACCTCGGGCAACGATATCGTCCCCACTGCGATGAATTTTCTCCTCGCCTTCCTGATCTGCGTTGGACTTCATTTCCTGAGCCAGGAAGACGCCGCGGACAGCGAGTGATGCGCCGCGGAGCCAACCGACCGAGACGTCCGGCGTAGCGGTTCACGAGATGACCAAGAACTCCCCCGGCAACGGCGACTGGAAGCCGACCGACGATGAACCCGCCGCGGGGCCCCTCATCGAGTCGTATTCCCAGCCCGGCTCGGAATTCGAACGTCACGAGATCTGGGCCCTTGGAACCCTCAATGTCCTGCTGCTCAACGGAAATCAAGAGGATGCCCAGGCCGCCTTTGACTGCCTCAACGCCATCGAACAGCGGCTCTCAAAATTTCTTCCCGAAAGCGACGTTTCCCTCCTGAACACGCTGGGCTCAAGCAGGCCGGTAACAGTCGGGAAAGAGCTGCTCGAACTGATCCACAGGTCACGCGAAGCCTGGGAGCTTACCGGAGGCGCCTTCGACCCGACGATCGGCCC
>DODI01000224.1:0-5577 GCA_003509045.1 Planctomycetota bacterium
GGGTGTTGCTGGGGACAAGAGCCTTCAAGGACCCCGATTTTCTTGCCCGGGAGGTGGAGCGCTACGGTGAGAGCAGGGTCGTGGCCTGTCTCGACACCAGGGACGACCAGGTGCAGGTGGCGGGCTGGGAGGAGGCAAGCGGCCTGGACCTTGCTGCCGGTATCGAACTGGTACGTGGGGCGGGTGTTCGACGCCTGCTGGTGACCGCCACCGATCGGGATGGAACACTCAGCGGTCCGCGGGTCGAGCTGGTCGAGCGGGTGCTCTCAGAAGGCGACATACGGGTCATCGCGGCGGGGGGGATCGGCTCCCTCGCGGATGTCGACAGCCTGCTGAGCCTGTCGCATCCACTGCTGGAGGGGGTCGTGGTCGGCCGCGCCCTCTACGAGGGTAACGTAGCGCTTGACAGTGCCGTTGAGCTGGCAAGAGAGCGGGGCGAGGGAGTGTCCTGAACCTGCTGCGGCCTGAAACAGAGACATCAACATCCAGGAACAGAGGTAATTGAAATGGACGAGCTTCTTGACGGTTTGAAGTATGACGACAACGGCCTGATACCGGCGGTGGTGCAGGACCACGTTGATGGCCAGGTGCTGATGGTCGCCTACATGAACCGCGAGTCTCTGCGACGGACTCTCGAGGGGGAGCACACCTGCTTCTGGAGCCGCTCGCGCCAGGAGTTCTGGGTGAAGGGGCTGACCTCTGACAATACTCAGCGCGTGGTGCAGGTGGGAATCGATTGCGACAAGGACTGTCTGCTGGTGCTCGTTGAGCAGCAGGGCAAAGGTGTTGCCTGTCATACCGGTGAGCGCTCCTGCTTTTTCCGTGGCATCGATCGCCAGAGTGGCGAGCTGAGCCCGATCCCGATGGAGGGGTTTAAAGGGGACTGAGCGTTCCGGTAAGGTCTGAATGCCGGCAGATCCGCAGGCGCCTGAGAGGACTGCAATTCGCCACAGGGGCATTTTCTCCTGTACGGGGTTTTCCCGCGTCTATAGGACACTGAAGGCTGCCAGGGCCTCCCAGGGACGTGTGAAGCGCTCTCAGCCTTCTTCCTGGTCTCCATTTGCACGCAGTGATTTGCGCAGGATTTTACCGGTCGACCCCTTGGGAAGGTCGTCGAGGATTTCGAAGAGCCGAGGGTATTTGGAGGCCGAGAGACGCTCCCTCGAGAACTCGAGCAGCTCGTCGAGGGAGACCTCGCAGCCCTCCTTGAGCGAAACGAAGGCCTTGACCTCTTCGCCGTATTTCTCGTCCGGAACTCCGATCACCGCCGCCTCGCGGATGGAGGAGTGGCTGTAGAGAACCTCCTCTACCTCGCGCGGATAGACGTTGAAGCCTCCCCTGAGGATCAGGTCCTTCTTGCGGTCGACGATGAAGAAATATTCATCTTCATCCATGGTGCCCATATCCCCGGTGTGAAACCAACCGCCGCGGAAGGCCTCTTCGGTTGCTTCCGGCCGCTTGTAATAACCCTTCATGACGTTGTAGCCCCGGATGGCAATCTCCCCGACCTCACCGGGGGGGACCTCGTTATCATCGCCGTCGACGACCTTGACCTCGCAGCCGCTGATCGCCAGCCCGATGGAGCCGATCTTCCTGGGGCGGTACATAAGATTGAAGGTAGCCACCGGGGATGTCTCCGAGAGCCCGTACCCCTCGAGGATGCTCACGTTGTATTTCCGGTCGAAGTCCTTCAGGACCTCAACAGGCATCGGCGCTCCACCGGAGTAGCAATATTTCAGGCTCGAGAGATCGTAGCGCTCGGCTCCCTCGAAGTTGAGCAGGGCGAAGTACATCGTCGGGACCCCTGCAAACTGGGTTACGCGGTCACGCTCCATTACCTCCAGTGCAGCTTCGGGGTCGAAGCGCTCAAGGTAGCTCAGCGCCGCCCCGCCCATGATGCTCGAGTTCTGGTTGGAGGTCTGTCCGAAAGAGTGAAAGAGGGGGAGGGCGCTCAGGCTCACATCCCCGGGACCGAAGATCTCCCGCCTTCCGGGCTCACCCAGGAGCTGCTCGGAGCAGAACTGGGCGTTGGAGTACATGTTGAAATGGGTCAGCTCGGCACCCTTGGGCTGGCCGGTGGTTCCCGATGTGTAGAGGATGACCGCGGTGTCCTCGCTGGAGGTGAGGGCCAGGTCGCATTCGCCATCGGGGTCCACCCCGGGTGAATCGACCATCGTGAGGGGGCCGCGGCCTTCATCGAAAAGAAGGAGGTGTTCGCAGTCCTCTGCTTCATCAAATCCCTCCCGGGCAGCCTTCGAATATTCCGACCAGGCCACCAGCGCCACTGCGTCTGAGTCGTTGAGGTAGTAGCCGACCTCGCGGCCCACAGCGAGGTAGCTGATCGGCACGACGGTACCGCCGGCCTGCAGGATGCCGTAGTAGGCGATGGTGAAGCTCATCCGGTTGGGGCAAAAGAGCGCCACCTTGTCCCCGGGTTGTACCCCGAGCTGCCTGAGATGGGCGGCGAAGGCCACCAGGTGCCTGAGGAATTCGTTGTAGCTCAGCTTCCTGTCGTCGTGGATGAGAGCCGTCTCACCGGGGAAGTGGCTGCAGGATATATGGGCAGAACTGGCGAGATTCAGGGACATTTCAGACGGTTTACCGAGCTGGTTTTTTCGGTTTCAGAGCGCCTTGGAGCTTTCACTGGCAGGGTGCAAGGATACTACAGGATCCTTTTCAATTGCACTCGGGTTCCAGCGGTCCTGCAAGTTCCCGGTGGTAGAACAGGCGTCCCGGAAGGGTCGGCATGTAGCTTGCGGGCACCCAGGGGTCGGGGCCGTAATGGAGCGCAGACCAGAGGCTGAAGCCCTGCCATTGCATTCCCCTCCCCAGCACCCCGTCCGCTCCGCCGATTCCATAGTCGGCCTCCAGGAAGAGGCCGGGGCCGATGGTGTTGGCCCAGGCAGGTACGAGCGTCGTACGGCTCTTGAAGCTGGTGATGGCGTTCTGCTCGATGGTGAGAGGATGCAGGCGGGCCCCGATTCGATGGGTGGCCTTTTCCCACTCCGCCGCGTTTTCGTACTCAGCGGCGAAGGTGGGCTCCCAGAAGGCGATGTGCAGGGCGCGTCCGATCCCGTACACGACCACGAGCTTCGCGCCCTCTGCGCGCAGCTCGGCGATCTTCCCCGGGTATTGCTCGAGCCGTTCCCGCGTGGCGAAGTAGCGTTGCTCCGGGGGAACGGTCAGCTCTCCGAGCCGGTCGTAGAAGGCCTCCTCCATGGCGTTCTGGAAGGAGCCGGGAGCATCGCCCGGCAGGGTATTGCCTTCGGCGTCCGACCACTCATCCATATTGAAACCCCAGACATGGTCGCAGGAGACATTTTCTTTCTCCAGCCGGTCAATGGCCCAGCGGTACATTCCCATCGGGCCAACCGGCAGGATGAGGGCGAGCTGGCGGCCTTCGCCCCTGGCCTCGATGACCTGGGTGGCGATCTCGACGCCCATGCGGACCTCGAGGTCTTCGACGCTCTCGCACTCGACGGGTTCGTAGCCCTCGCTCCAGTACTCCTCGCGCTCGCCGATGCGCTCCGGCGCTCGTCCGGCCAGTTCATCCATTCGCGCGAGGTCCCAGCCCGCGGGGAAGAAATCTTCGAGGGCGGAGCCCTTGATCGTCGAGAGCAGGTCGAGCTTCATCTCTTATTCCTCCTGTAGCGGTGGATGGCAACGCCCTTGGAGCAGGCTGGCGAGGAGATTGTCGTGCGGGTAGGCGTGGCCGAGGTGCTGCCGGAAGCCCTCGGCGAATTCCAGGCCGGCGAGCTTGCCGGCCTCGGCCGACCAGTTCTTCATGCTCGCGAGGTATTCATCGATGCCGTGCTGTTTTCTGAGCCACTCACGTTGGGAGTCGTGGGCTGCCAGGGCCTCGGTCTTGCGTTCCATGACATCGGCGATATCGAGGAGGAACGAAGGCTTCACAGGTTCTCCGTAGATCCCGACACTCTCCACCGCGTTGACGTAGTAGAGGTGGGGGATTCGGTCGAGAGGTGCTGAATCGTCCTCACAGGGCGCGTTGGGGATCGGTGCGTTGAAACACGCCGCACGGGCAATACGGGCGGTTTCCTCGTGGTCGAGCATATAGTCGACAGGGCTCTGGGTGATCACGATCTGTGGCCGTACCTTTCGAAAAAGACTGCAGGCCTTCTTCGTGGTGGCGGGGGAGTAGTGGATCTGCAGGTCGCGCTCTTCGAGGCAGTGAAACTCTCCGGGGTAGAGCGCCGCGGCCCGGCGGCCTTCCTCGCGCCGGATCGTCGCGATCTCCTCGGCGGGCTTGTCGGGCGAGCCGCAATCGCCGGGAGCCATAGCCGCCACATGAACCTCGCAGCCAAGGTCGGCAAGCAGGAAGAGGGCGCCGCCGCAGAGAAACTCCGCATCGTCGGGATGGGCCATGAAGGCGAGTACAGCTGGTCTGGACATGGCACCATTGTCGAAGACCTCGGCCGGGTGTCAATGGCGACAGTGTGTTTTAGTTTATTGATTCACCCGGGTGGAAAATGATTACTGAGCAAACTACACACCGCAGCGGAACTCTGGCATCATGAAACGACCATGTCCGAAACAGATGGAATTCCTGGACGGCCTGAAACCGACCCCACTGTGATTGAAACAGATGGAGCGAAGGAACCCCTGGCGGGGAGGTCCTTTGTGTCGATCGTTATTACCCAGTTCCTCGGGGCCTTCAATGACAACGCCTTCAAACAGTTGATCCTCCTGCTGGCGGTCGGTCTGAGCATGGAGGCGGGGGATTCCTATCACCAGTCTCTGGCAGCAGGTATTTTCGCCCTGCCTTTCGTTCTCTTCAGTGGTTTTGCAGGTTCCTTCGCCGACCGGTTTTCAAAGACGTTTATTTTCCGTTTCTGCAAGATCTGGGAAATCCTGGTGATGCTGCTTGGCTGTTTGGCCTTCTATATAGAAAACATCCCCCTGCTTTATTCCACTCTCTTCATGATGGGCACGCAGAGCGCGTTTTTCGGGCCGGGGAAATACGGCATTATTCCCGAGCTGTTCCCCTCGCGGAGCCTGTCGAAAGCGAATGGGGTCATTCTCATGACGACCTACCTGGCGATCACTCTCGGGACCGCGGCCGCGGGTTTTATCAAGGGTTCGGTGGCCCCCGAGGACCTTTACAAAGCCCAGGGTGGCCTGGTTCTCCTGGCGATCCTTGGTACCTTGTCGGCCTTCGGAGTTCGCAGGGCTCCTGTTGCTGATCCGGAGGTTGAACTCAAAGGGAAAATCTTCGGCGAACTCAGGCCCACTCTGAAGGCGATCTTTGAGGACAGGATCTTTTGCAGCGTGGCCCTGACCTACGCCTACTTCTGGGGTTTGGGGGCTGCCCTGCTGATGTTGTGTAACGCCTACGGGAAAATCCTGATGAAGCTGGATGAGTTCCCCACCAGCATGCTGCTCGTTTTCCTTTCGGTGGGTATTGCCCTGGGTGCCTTTGGCGGCAGCCTTGTTTCAAAGGGAAAGGTGGATTTCAGGATTTACAGGACAGGTCTCGTCCTTCTCCTCCTGAGCCTGCTGGCACTGGGGTGGACGCACGAGGACCTCCAGTTCCAGGATTGGACGATAGACCGCATTCAT
>DODI01000399.1:0-5953 GCA_003509045.1 Planctomycetota bacterium
TCCATCGGGAAATGGCGGAGGCTCTCGGGTTACAATTCTTTTTTGTAATCCTTGCTGATCCCGAAGAATAAACATGGAGACATCGAGACATGCTGCTGATGCACATCTATGCGCTCGCTCGCAGAGCTTCCCGGATTGTGGTGTTGTTGACGGCCGGCCTCCTGGCTGGGGAGTTCGCCGTCGGCGCGGAGGAAGCCCCGTCGCGGCAGCTGGTCTACCTGGGGACTTATACCAGGGCTGGGAAAAGCGAGGGGATCTATGTCTGTGAGCTCGATCTCCTCAAGGGTACCCTTGCCAATCTCCGCCTGGCAGCAAAGTCGAAGAACCCATCTTTTCTCGCGCTCCATCCTTCCGGCCGGTTTCTCTACAGCGTCAGCGAGATCGCTGATTTTGAGGGCAAGAAGACCGGGGCTGTCAGCTCGTTTGCACTAGATCCGAAGAGCGGGGCGCTCAAGTTTCTGAACAAGAAACCCTCAGGCGGCGGAGGCCCCTGCCATCTGGTGGTGGACCATGGCGGCAAAAATGTTCTGGTTGCCAACTATGGAGGCGGTAGTGTAAATGTGCTGGGCGTCGGCGCTGATGGCATGCTGGCCGACCCTACCGGGTTTGTTCAGCACAAGGGATCGAGCATCAACCCCAGGCGCCAGAAGGGGCCGCATGCTCACTCGATCAACCTGGATGGAAAGGGAGCCTATGCCTTCGCCGCAGACCTGGGTCTCGACAAGGTCCTTGTCTATCGTTTCGATCCCGTTGCCGGGACCCTGACGCCCAATAAGGTGCCGAGTGCTTCCGTTTCCCCAGGGGGCGGTCCTCGCCACTTCGCATTTCATCCAGGCGGCAAGTTCGCCTATGTCATCAATGAGATGGCCTCGACCGTTACGGCTTTTTCCTATGAAGCGAAGACGGGAAATCTCTCTAATATCCAGACGGTCACTACTCTTCCCAGCGGATTCTCAGGCAATAGCAGCACGGCTGAGGTCCAGGTGTCGCCCGATGGGAAGCTCCTCTTCGGCTCCAATAGAGGTCACGACAGCATCGCGATCTTCTCGATCGACAGCGCCTCGGGGCGCCTTACAGCGCGCGGTCACCAGGCCACCGGAGGCAGGACTCCCAGGAATTTCGGGGTCGACCCGACCGGCCGTTTTCTGCTGGCGGCCAACCAGAGCTCAGACACGGTTGTTGTTTTCCGTATTGGTCCTGCGGGACTTACTCCCACCGGAAACGTACTCGATGTGCCGCATCCGGTCTGCGTCAAGTTCCTGCCGGCCGCTGATTAGTTTGCGAGAATACCGAGGAGCCGGTAGCTTGCGCAGGTGCGGCCGGCTAAACTGAAACGGCTGGTTCATTCGGAGGGGAGAGCTTATGAAAAGACAGGTTGTCACGCTGGTGGCGACTTTTATGCTGTCGGTCCTTTCGGCGCATATCCTTTTCGCTGCTGAAGCCCATCGCTATGCGGCTGTTTTTTCTGATGGGGCCATGCTCGAGGGAAACCAGCTCCACCGCTGGAATGACAGACAAAGCGTTCCAACCCTCGAGGGGGTGAGCCTCATCGATCCCGGAAACCCGGTTCGTTGGCTTCGGGACCGGCGTCTTCGGGAGAAGGCATATCAGTATTTCGCCGCCAGCTTTGTGGAATTTGTCGGAGGGGACAGGTTGCCGGGCAAGGTGGTAGGGACGGGCTTTGAGACCGCCGGAGGTACGGCCTCCTGCTTGTTGGTTGATACAGAGGGAGCCTTTGCGCATCCTGGCGGGACAGGAAGGAAATATTTTCGCGTACTGCCTTCAAAGGTCCAGCGGATCGTCTGGCGCAGGGCAAAGATCCAGGCGCTGACTCCCGGCTTCGCCTATCTCCGCAGCGGCCGCCTTGTCGAGTTTCGCCGCCTGCGCTGGGGGCAGGGATTCATCTCTCTCCTGCTCAAAGATGGTGTCAAGGAGTTCTCCTTCGCAGAGTTGGACGAGATCCACCCCTTTACCGATGATCCCTGGGAGATCTACTACAACGAGCTCGCTGTTTTGAGCCCAGGGCTTGATGGGCTCCTGTTTCGTATCGAGACGGTGGATGGGCTTGTCGCGACTGCCAGCAGGCCCCGCTTCCATGCCGCCTCTTTCCAGTCCTTACAGGAGCGCGAGCGCTACAGCAGGATCAGGGCGTCGCTCGAGGGCCAGCTGAAGAATTTTGACCGGAACAATATGGTTTCGCTCGCGAAGATCGATGAGCTGGAGAAGAAGGTCGGAGAGGAGCTCAAGAGCCGGGCGGGAAAGCCTGGAGGCAGTGAAAAGGTCAGGCTTCCGAACAAGGCCGGCAGTGTGCCTTCGGACCTGGACAGACGGCATCAGCGTCGACTTGAAACGTACGATCGGTTGACCGCGAACCTTGAGAAGAGCCGGCTTCAGCAGCTGGAAAAGTTGTCGGAGGAGGAGAGGAAGGCCCAGTTGGATGCTTTCAGGAAGGACCGTCTTGGCCAGAGGAAGCAGATCGTGCGGCAGCATGGCGAGGCGGCGAGCCGGGCTCGAGAGAGGCGTCTTCAGCAGGAGAAGCGCAGGGTCTACTCCAGGAGGGTTCTCAGCAGTGAGCAGATCAACAGGTTTTATCAAGCAGCAAGCGGTGCGCGGCTGATTGCCGCGGTCGACGGGTACAATAACTGGCTGGGCGCCATGGAGAGGGTGCGGGAGAGAGCTGAGATGCTTCGCGAGGAGCGGGGTACACCTGACACCTGGCAGCATATGGTCCAGCCTGCCTGGTCCCTTGATCCGATCTGGACCCCCTTTAACAGGATCCACAGCTGCAGTTTCTTCAGGCCGGAGGAGCTGCAGTTGTCGCGGTTGTACCCTGCCGCCTTCAAGGAACGGCACTACCTGGCCAAGTCAGCGGGTTGGCGCGTTGATCGAAACAGCAGAAACGCTTTTCTTTCGAGCGCCAATAGAGGTTATGGCTGGGGTTATTCGGTTCATGCCTACAATGAGCTGCACTTCGAACTGGGGCCGCTGGTTACAAGCTTCAGGTCGCGCCTAGGACTCGACAGCCAGGTGGGGGATGGCGGCTGCGTTGTGGGAAGGGTCTTCCTCGGTTCAATGGAGGGGGAGCCTCTCTACCAGAGTCCTTTTCTCGTCGGCAGCTACCAGGCTGTGGATACAGGGCGGCTGGTTCTTCCTCTCCAGCCTGCAGGCAGCAGGCGTCTGATCCTGCAGGCTGATACCGCGCACGCTGAAGATATCTCCGCCGTCGACCCTTTCGATATCAGGGATATGGTCGACTGGCTTGAGCCGATGCTCGAGCTGGATCGGAACCGCCTATCGGAGGTGGTGAGGGGCCGGGTCCATCTGAATGTTCCTGTCTGGCGAGACTGGAACCCGATGTTCGGCCCCGGGGCGACGCGTGAATGGAAGGCCGTATTGGAGAGCCGGGGAGAAGAGAGTTTTTTTTCGGGCCTCGAATTGCGGGGAGCCCCGCTTTTCCTGAGCCGCAAGCTCCAGCCGATGGCGGGGCGTCGATGGCTGGAGGTGGATATGGGCAAGGCCGGCTCGTTGCTCCCGGACCCTTCCATCCTGACGGTGCGGATCGATGGGAAGGAGCTCGAGCCGGCTGCGCTGCCACGGCGGCAACCCTGGCAGGCAGGCTCGATTCCCTTGCTCTACGATCTCGGGATCAACAACGAGTCCCCGGCTACGGTAGAGATCAGTCAAAAACCCGGCAGACAACTGGTCTGCTGGAGGAGACTCGCGATCGCCAACAGGCCATCGGCGGTTTACGAGCTCTCAACGCTCCTGGAGGCCTCCGGCGGGCGTGATCTCAAGCTGACCCGGGCCATCGCCCAGGTAGTAAGGTCGAGCCGGCTCGGCTTTGAGGAAAAGAAGGCCGCTCTTCAGCTCTACCAGAGGGGGGCTGAAATCAATTACAGCGTAGCGATTCCTCCTGGTGAGTCAAAGCTCGTTGGGCGTAAGGATCTCTGGAAGGCGACCGCAAGCCACAATAACACCGAACCCTCCACCGGTCCCCTGCACGCGCTCGATAAAAATCCGAGCAGTCGCTGGACCTCAAGATTCAGTCAGCAGCCCGGCATGTGGTTTACCATCGAGCTCCCCGGGCCGACCTTCCTTGGCGGGATTCGGTTGATGACGCCTGGCTCGAACGACCATCCGGACGGGTACGAGATCTATGCCTCCATGGATGGGGTGAGGTGGTCCGGTGTGCTGGCCAAGGGGGCCGGGACCTCGCCGCTGACGGCCATCAGTTTTGCTCCGGTCGAAGGGAGGTTTCTTCGTATTGTCCAGACGGGTAGAAAGAGCCTCTGGTGGTCGATCAACGAAATCGAGGTTCTCCAGCCGGCGACCGTTGACGTGGTCAGCTCGATCCTGCTGGGTGAAAATTGGCGTGGGACGGATGGTGATCTCAACCTGCTCAAAAAACTATCCACCCTTCAATCCGTGTACTTCTCAGGGCAGAGCCCCAATAGCGCGGATGCGAGGCTCGCGCTGCGACAGGGCCTGGGAGCTGTGGCCTTCAAAGAGAACAGGCGCCTTCCTTCAATCTCGGGGCCGGTGTGCGAATTCAAGGTTACCAATAAGACGAAGAAGACGATCAAGCTCATCTGGGTCGGTATGACAGCCCAAGATGTGCCCCGTCCCGACCTGGTTCCCGGGCAATCCTGGGTATGCAGGTCTTACGTCGGTCACAGATGGGAAGCGCGAGTCGATGGGCGCAGGGTAGGCTTTTACGTGGTGGAGCCGGGTTTTGACTGGGATGTTCAGAATGAATAATAGAGCGCTTCAGCCGACAGGGCTTTGGGGCTGGTCCTGGGAGCTTCGCCTCACCCGTGGGGTCGGTCGCATAATTTCCGCCTCGCTCCCGGCTGAAGAGCCGGGGCTCCCCGAGGAGACTGTAGCTTGCGCTGGTGTTCCCGTATAGAATGATCCAGCTACTTGCTTTTCAAGGAAGATTTGATGAGACGCTTGGCTGTTAGCTCGATAGCGACGATTCTGCTTTGGACCCTGCCGATGGAGTTCCTGTCGGCGGCCGAATTCAATCCTTATGTCGCTGTGTTTTCAGATGGCGCGGTTCTCGAGGGAGAGCTGCTCCGTTTCTGGAACGATCCACAGAGCAAGCCCGAGCTCGAGGGCGTCAGCCTTTTCGATTCAAGCAATCCGGCCAGGTGGATCAGGGATCGCCGGCTGCGGGAGAAGGCCTACAAGTATTCCGCCGAGTGCTTCGTCGAATTTATCGGAGGGGACAGGTTGCCGGGGAAGGTTGTGAGCGCCAGCTTTGAGACCCAGGGAACCACTCCTTCCTATCTGCGTGTTGACACAGATGGAGCCTTTGCCCGGCCCGGAACGGTGGCGAGAAAGTATTTCAGGGTCTTTCCTTCCAAGGTGCAGAGGATCGTCTGGCGCAGGATTGACAGGCAGGTTCTTACCCCCGGGGTTGCCTACCTGCGAGACGGGCAGGCCGTCGAGTTTCGCCGCCTGCGCTGGAGCGAGGCCTCCGTTTTTCTTCTATTGAGCGATGGAGTCAAGGAATTCGCCTTCGGCGAGCTGGCCGAGATCCATCCCCTGACAGGGGACCCCTGGGAATCTTATTACGATGATCTCGCCGTTCTCAGTCCGAATCTCAGGGAGTCGCTGTTTCAATTTGAATCGGTCGATGGGCTCATTGTTACTTCCTCCAGTGGGCGCTTCCAGGCGCTTGGTTACAGCTCGCTTGAGGAGCAGGAACGGCTGGGGAGGGTCCGGGAAACTCTCAAGGGTCAACTCAACAACTTTGAACAGCACAACAAGACCTCCCTGGAGAAAATCAAGACTCTTGAGCGGAAGCTGGATGAGGAGCTGAAAAAACAGGTTGCCGCGGAGACGCCTGACAAAAGGCAAGAGGACAGGGTGCGTGAGGCTTCGGTTCGTCACCTTTCCCAGATGGAGAAACGTCATCGCCGCCGGTTGGAGTCGCACGATCGGCTGACTG
>DODI01000501.1:0-10789 GCA_003509045.1 Planctomycetota bacterium
GGTCCTCGATGATGGCGAAGCTGATGCCTCCGACCTTCATGTCGGTGTAGTAGACGGTGATGTCGCGCTGGATGGGGGTCGGGTCGAAGGGGTCGGGAAGGTGGCTGGTCTGCGCGCGCTGGACCTCGTTGACGTATTCGACGGGCATGAAGAAGCCGCCGTCGGGACCGGACCCGGTCGAGGCCTTCTTGCCGTTGGCTCCCCAGATGTTGGCCTGCCCGACATCGTGATCGTCGGGAATGGTGATGGTCGGGATGCTTCGGATGATTTCGCCGAAGTCGCGGCCGAACTTGAGCCAGGCGGCGTAGTGGCGCCGATGGTCGTAGACCTGGTCGCCTGAGAAGAAGAGGAGGTCGGGCTTGATCCTCTTGATGTTCTGGACGATGTCGTCACGGGAGATGTCGCCGCCATGGGCCGGGCTGATCGAGTTGCCGGTAAAGGCTGCGACGACGATTTCTTTTTTCTCCACCGGGTCCCTGCGAATGAGACCCTCGTAATAGGCTGTCTTGCCGTGGGCGACGCGGTAGGCGGTGTCACGGGTGGGGTCCCAGCCGGTAACCCGGAAGGGAGCGGTCCAGCCGCGCTGGATGACGTCCGTCTCCGCGATGACCTTCCACTCGCCGGCCTTCTTTACCTCGAGCCGGACCTTTCTCGGCTCGCCCTCCTTGAGGGGGTAGAGCTGGGCGTTGAGCTTCAGGATCTTGTTCTCAACCGTGTAGAGGGCGAAGCAGATGACATCTTTCCGCTCGACCTCCGGGATGCTCAGCAGCGGCTTCCTGCGTTGCTGGTTTTTCCTGGCGGCGTTCTTTTTCTGAGGCTGTTTTCTGGTTTCGTTCTGCGCCGTGGCGACCAGGCAGGGCGCCAGCAGGAGGAGAAGGAGTGAGAGGACAAGGAGTTTGCTTGGTCGGTACACGTTTATTCCTCGTATTGAATTCGGATTGGTTATGTTCAGGAAGATGGTTCGTCGTCGACCGCTGAGTATCCAATAGATCGCGGGTCGGTTCCAGATGTCTCCTTGGCTTCTTCTCAGAAGCGCAGGCTGAGTCCGATCTTGAAGGCCAGGTTGGACTCCGTCCATCGCAGGCGGCCCTCGTTGCGGTCGATTCCCTGGTTCAGGACGAGGTAGATGTTGGAGCCGGGGCTGTATTCCCAATGGATCCTGCTCTGGAAGCCGAGCTGGTCGCCGTCGCTGTAGTACTGCAGGAGGTTGGACCAGTTGAGCTGCGGCGAGAGGCTGAACCTGGTCTTGATGGAGGCGAGCCGCTCCTTGAAGTTTCCCTGCGGAAGGCTGATTGATTGCAGCTCGTAGTCGGCTCGAATGCTGAAGAACTTAGAGGGCCTGACGGCGATCTCCGTTTCCCAGGAGCTCAGGTTTCCATCGTAGTACCTGCCGAATTCATAGGAGAGCTCGAACTCGATCAGCCGCTTGCTCGATGTGTCGATGCCGATCTTGTAGCTTGGCCACCAGTATTCCCCGGCCGGGATCTCGATGCCTTCGCTGCTGGAGACCTCGAAGGCGCTCGAGGGGGCGTCATGCTCATAGCTGACCCTGCTCCAGAACTTGTCACCGTCGTTGGTGTAGATGTACAACGGGTAGAGCGAGTGGCTGGCCGTTTCCAGCTCGTCATCGAGGTCGGTATAGAAGGAGTTCGAGTAGCTGAAGAAGAGCTGGCGGATGTCGTAGAAGTTCTTTGGACGCGGCTTGTAGCTGAACTCGCTGATATAGGCTCTCACACTCTCTCGGCGCACGAAGGCGAGGGCCGGGTCAAAATCTTCTCCTACCTGGAAGAACTGGACATTGGCGCTGTAGCGGTCGTTTGGCAGCTCGATATTGCCGCCGAAAGACAGGCTGTTTTCATCGGTGGTCGTTTCGGGAGGCGGGTCATCTTCGCTCTCTCCCTCTTCGTTCCAACTGCTGAGGACCCAGAGGTTGCTCTGCAGCACCTGGCCGCCGAGGAATTCTGAGGTTCGCAGGCCGAGATCGGCACCGATGAGAAAGTCTTCGTTGTTGGAGTTGGGGTCTCCGTGGGTCGTGATGATGCCGACGGAGGATTGCTCGAGGATGTTACGCGAGATCCGGCCGGCGAAGACATTGCCTCCAGGGAGGTCGATGTGATCATCGACGTAGGCGTCGAGCAGGCCGATGTTGTATTCGCCGATCCGCCCGGTGAGCTTCGTAGCTCCGACGATCGATCGGGGACGCCTGTCGGGGGTGAGTCCGACTGTGCGGCTGAAGAAGGGGATGGGTTCCGTGGCGCTTCCGGAGCGGCCGGGCCCGCGCCTGCGGCCGCCGCTGTTGCGGCCGAAGTTGAAGATTCCCGCGTCCTGGAGGAAGAAGTCGCGCTTTTCCGGGTACCTGATCTTGAACCGGGTCAAGTTGATCTGAGGCCGGTCGATCTCGGTTTCGGCGAAGTCGGTATTGTAGCTCAGGCTCAGCGACAGGTTGGGCGTGATCCGGTAGCGCAGGTCGCCTCCGATGTCCATGAGGAGGTCGGTATCGTCCAGCTCACGTTGATCTCGGAACTTTGCGATCGCGTAGGGGGCGAACTCGAGGCCGAGTCCCTGCTCGATTCCGTTCAGCCCCCTGAGGTAGCCGGCCTCCGATACCTGGTAGGTGTCGAAGTCTAGCAGGGGGCGAGACCAGCGGTCCCACTCCTGCCTGCGCCGAATGTGGCGGGAGATATTGAGTCCCCAGGCCTCCGCGTTCGGATTGAAGCTGAGGCTGTTGAAGGGCAGCTCAATCTCGGCCTTCCAGCCCTCCTTGTCGATACGCGCGACGACGCTCCAAATCCCATCCCAGTCATCGTTGATGTCGGTATTGTTGGTGATGAGCGCATCGCCCTGGGCGCCGTTCGGGTTGATCATGAACCAATAGCCATTGCGCCGGTCGAGGAAAGGGTCGAGGGCTATGCAGACAGCGTCGTCCTTGGGAATCGGCGAGTCGCGGGACATCAGCCTGGAGATGATCTTCTCCGGCTCCCTGTCGAAGCACCACAGGCCGATATAGAGCGCTGTGGAGGTGTAGACGATGCGAAACTCGGTTCGTTCGGTCGACGCGGCTCCCTCATCTGGCTGCTCCTGCAGCAGCGGCCCCGAGGCCTGGGCCCTCTCCCAGGCGGCATCGTCCATTCGCCCATCGAGGACAGGGGCCTCTTTGACGCGTAAGGCCGTGATCGAGGGGCGGCGGAAGAGGGCTTCCCTTTTTTTCCCTTCCTGGGCAAAGAGGGGGAGCGATAGCAGGGCGAAGACGAGGGCGGCGCCGTGAATTCGCTGGTTGGTCTTGGGAGGCATTGGATCGATTTCGGAGGTCCTGCGGTCTGCCGAGGAAGACCGGCGGTCACGCGAAGCGTTAGGTTAGCTGAGGGGAGAGTAGATGTCCCGTTCTGATTCATCCGCCGCCCGGAAAGTGAGGCGGCCGTTTCAGGCGCCGGGTTGGGTTTTCAGAAGATCCTCGAGAGTCTCGCGGCGGCGGATGAGCTTCGCCTCACATCCTCGCAGGAGGACCTCGGCCGGCCGCGGTCTCGAATTGTAGTTCGAGGCCATCGAGGCCCCGTAGGCGCCGGCGTTGTGGAATGCCAGCAGGTCGCCTTCGCGGATTTCCGGGAGAGTCCGCGCGATGGCGAGGTCGTCGGGTTCGCAGAGGGCTTCCGGGTCGAGCCCGCCGAGGAGTTCCATTTTCGGCGAGGTAGTCATGGCCAGCTAATCATCCAGGGCGCAGAGCCCCTCGAGGTCGAGCGCCCCTAGGGCTTCGAGCCGATCGAGAAGCTCGTGGACCCGGTCCTGGCTCCTGGAATATTTTCGCCCCGAGAGCAGGTCGAGATGCCAGCAAATCTGGCCGTGGGCTCCCCAGTGGATGGAGGCGGGCAGGAGGCGGCATTCGGTCTTGTTGAAGGGGCGTACCGAGTTGTAGTCGCGCAGGAAGCGTCCGAGGAGCGCGGACTCCAGGGTGTTGTCGACAAAGCAGAAGCCGTTGATGGCGGTGCCGACATCGAAGAGGAAGCTGTCGATACAGCACTCCTCGAAGTCGATGATGGCTTCCAGGCGGTCCTCTCTGAAGATCGTGTTCGCCGGGAAGAGGTCGGCGTGGATCAGCCCCCTCGGCAGGGGTTCGGTGCCCAGCAGGCCGCGTAGCCGCGCTGTCTCCTCGAGGAATCTTCCGAGGATCGCCCGGTCGCCATGGACAGAATCCCCGAAGCGCGAGGCGAGCTCCTGGCTGGCCTCGATCCGAACGAAGTTGTCCCTGTCGAAACTCTCGGGCGGCTCGATGCCGTGGAGCTCAGCGAGCGCCCTGGCGGCCTCGCCGGCGGTCCCGGGAGTGAGGCCGGGTTCCTCTCCTTCGATATAGCTGTAGAGGACCACGGTGCCGGAAGGAGTCGTCGAGATGAAGTCTCCATCGTCGCGCCGGATGGGGTAGGCCGCCCGGAAGCCCTTTTCCTCGAGGTGTTTGAGGACCGCCAGCTCCGCGGCGAGATCGTCCTCCGATTTCTGCCGGCAGATCCTGTAGAGGAAGGTTCCGCTGGCGGTCTCGAGGGCGTAGTTGGTGTTGGCGTAGCCCTGGGGGAGGGGGCGCAGGGATACGTCCTCTCCGAGCCCGTAGCTCTTCGCGAGCACGCGCGCCTCCTCCAATACGAGATCGTTGTCCCGGCCGCTGGCTTCGATTGCTGTCATATCGTCAAGTCCTCAGCCGTCTCTTGTACCATAAGAGAGGCGAGGTCTCGACTGGACCGGTGAAGACGCCGTTTCCGGCAGGCGGGTGTCGCTGCTATTTTCCGGAGATGAGCTCGAGCTTCTGGCCGCGCTCGAAGGCATTCCCATCGAGGATGCTGGCGACGCTGTAGCGGTCGGCTACCTCGAGCACGAGGAGGGTTCCGACGACATCGCCCGCCGAGCGGCCCAGGAGATCTCCGGTCTCAGGGTCCCGGACCATTTCCCCGCCCTTGCGTACGTGCCAGCGGCTGCCGATCTTCATCTTTCGGTCCTTGCCTCCGCTGAGCATGATCGTTCTGCCGTCGACGCTGGCGATGGTCGGCTGCCAGAGCTTGTGGCCGAGGACCTCGCTGATCGAGGAGACGCCCTCATCGAGAGCCTCCCGGAGCGCCTCGCCCAGGGGGGTCTGGAAGAAGTGGGTTCCGCCGAAGGTGACGTTCTTGTAGTTGGTGGTTGCCGCTGTTTCACCGATGTAGGTCTTACCGGTGACGACCTGGCTGAAGAGAATTTCGCCTGATTCGACCTCGGTGACCTTCAGCGCGATGCTCACCACGGCGTGCATTCCTCCTCCGCCGATGCGCAGGGAGCCGACACCCAGGTCGAGGCCCGACTGGTTGACGTTGGCGAACTCGGTGATGGAACCTTTCACCAGGTAGCGCGCGTTCTTCAGCCTGTTGGCCGGCACCTTTCGTTCAGCACGGGTGATGCCGGTGCTCTGCAGCTGCTGCTCTTTCATGACGGCATCGAGATGCTCGCGTTCGAGTACCCTGAATTGCCCGGTGCGGTAGAGTGAGTCCGACAGCAGCTCGGCCACGGACTCTCCCAGCTTCCAGTTGAGCGGGGCGTTGGAGCGGTTCTCGAAGGTGATGACCGCCAGCGCGGGCTTGTCGTATTTGTAGTCTCTGCGGGCGCTCCAGGACATGGAGGAGCAGCCGGTCAGGGTCAGCAGTAAAAGAAGCGTCAGGTGCGATCTGGGCATGGGGAGTCCACTCTCAAAAGATAAGGCGGTGATTGCAGATATCTGGACGGGAAAGGCGAGATTGAATCCCCCCCGTATCTACATCTATCGGTTCTTCGGCCCAAAATATTTTGGCCTGCAAATCCTTATCGGATGCGCGGCCCGTATTCTGGGAGCGCCTTCGCGAAGAGCGGCAGTTTCGACCTTGGACGGAGCAGATAGCTCGGGAAATCAGATAGTGCCAATGTGGCATGGCCTCCTGGGCAAGTTGCAGGAAACTGAAAAATGACTATGTCAAAATGGCACCCAATAGCGCTTCCAGGAAACCCTATATATACATAAGTAATTATTTTTATTAGTCTTATGATTTTCGGTACAGGCTTTGCGTTAGTCCCCTATAGAAAGGAGGTCGAACATGAACCTTAATCAATGGACCATCAAATCACAGGAAGCTCTCCAGAAAGCCCAGGTTTTCGCTGATGACCGAGGTCATCCGGAGCTTACGGTGGAGCATCTTCTCAGTGCCCTCATCGAGGATGGGGAGGGACTCGCCTCTCGTCTCCTCGGCCAATTGGAGGTGTCGGTTACCTCTGTTCGCCAGAAGCTCTCGGAGTTTCTCGGCAGGTTACCTGAATCCAGGGGTGACACCCAATTGCGGCCCAGCGAGGAGCTGGGACGGGTGCTTGATTCGGCGGCAAAGGAAGCGTGCCGGCTCAAGGACGAGTACATCAGCATTGAGCATCTCCTGCTCGGGATTCTCAAGGGCGCCGCTGGTTCTACAGCCGGGCGCCTCCTCGAAGAAGAGGGAGTGAATCCGGCTAAATTCGAGGAGGTTCTGGGTCGAGTCAGGGGAGGCCAGCGGGTGACGAGCCCTGACCCCGAGTCAACCTACGAAGCCCTCGAGCGCTACGGCCGCGACCTGGTCGACCTGGCCCGCAAGGGAGGTCTCGATCCGGTCATCGGCCGCGACGAGGAGATCCGCCGTATCATCCGGATCCTGTCGCGCAAGACGAAGAACAACCCCGTTCTCATCGGCGAGCCCGGGGTCGGCAAGACGGCCATCGTCGAGGGCCTCGCCCAGCGCATCGTGCGCGGCGATGTTCCCGAGGGGCTCAAGGATCGGACGATCTTCTCGCTCGACCTCGGCTCCCTCATCGCCGGGGCGAAGTACCGCGGCGAGTTCGAGGAGCGCCTGAAGGCGGTTCTCAAGGAAATCCAGGACAGCGAGGGACGCATCCTGCTCTTCATCGACGAGCTGCACAACATCGTCGGCGCCGGCAAGACCGATGGGGCCATGGATGCGGGCAATCTCCTCAAGCCCATGCTCGCTCGCGGCGAGCTCCACTGTATCGGAGCGACGACGCTGGATGAGTACCGCCAGCATCTGGAGAAGGATGCCGCGCTCGAGCGCCGCTTCCAGCCGGTGGTCTGCGAGCCGCCGACGGTCGAGGACACGATCTCGATCCTTCGCGGTCTGCAGGAGCGTTTCGAGGTACACCACGGAGTCCGGATCCAGGACGCCGCCCTGGTCGCCTCGGCGACGCTCTCGAACCGCTACATCAGCGACCGCTTTCTGCCCGACAAGGCGATCGACCTCATGGACGAGGCTGCTGCCAGCGTCCGGACTGAGATCGACAGCATGCCGGGGGAGCTGGACCACCTGACCCGCCGACAGCTACAGCTTGAGATCGAGCTCGAGTCGCTCAAGCGGGAGAAGGACAAGGCCTCGAAGCAGCGTCGCAGGAAGATCAAGAAGGAGGTCGCCGACCTGAAGGGGCGCGTAGGCGCCCTGCGCTCCCAATGGGAGAAGGAGAAGGCCGAGATCCAGGCTGTGCGCGCTCTGCGTGAGAAGATGGACGCCACCCGGCTTGAGATCGAGAAGGCGGAGCGGGAGCAGGACCTGGCTCGCGCCGCCGAGCTCCAGCATGGCAGGCTTCCCGAGCTCGAGAAGGAGCTTAAGGAGAAGGAAGAGGTCATTTCAGCCCGCGAGGGCGGTGATTGCCTCGTTCGAGAAGAGGTGACCTCGGAGGAGGTCGCCTCGATCGTGGCCCACTGGACAGGGATCCCTGTGACACGCCTTCTCGAGGGCGAGCGCGAACGGCTGCTCTGCCTGGGAGAGGAGCTTCATAAGCGGGTGATCGGCCAGGAGGAGGCGGTTGAGGCCGTATCAGAGGCTGTGCTGCGGGCCCGGGCGGGCCTGAAGGACCCATCGCGGCCGATCGGTTCCTTCCTGTTTCTCGGGCCTACCGGTGTGGGCAAGACAGAGCTTGCCCGCGCGCTGGCCGAGACGCTCTTTGATTCCGAGGACAACATCGTTCGCATCGACATGAGCGAGTACATGGAAAAGCACTCGGTATCGCGGCTCATCGGAGCGCCTCCGGGCTATGTCGGCTACGACGAGGGCGGTCAGCTCACCGAGGCCGTGCGCCGCCGCCCCTACGCGGTGGTGCTCCTCGATGAGATCGAGAAGGCCCACCCCGACGTGTTCAATATCCTGCTGCAGGTGATCGATGACGGCCGCCTGACCGACAACCAGGGAAGGACAGTCGACTTCAAGAACTGCGTCCTGCTCATGACCTCGAATATAGGTAGCCAGGTACTTACCGAGTCGGCTGCTGAGGAGGGCACGATCAACGAGGGCGTCCGCCGGGAGGTCATGAACCACCTGCGCGAAGCCTTCCGGCCGGAGTTTCTCAATCGTGTGGACGAGACGGTGCTGTTCTCGCCGCTGACCCGAAGCGAGATCACCGAGATCACGGGGCTGCAGTTCGATCGGATCAGTGAGCGTCTTCGCGAGCGCATGATCCGGCTCGAGGCCACCGACGAGGCGATCGCCCACATCGGCGAGGCAGCCTGGGACCCGGCCTACGGAGCCCGGCCGATCAAGCGCTACCTGCAGAAGCACGTCGAGTCAGCCCTGGCCCGGAAGCTGGTGGAGGGGGAGGTGGCGGAAGGCTCGCTTGTTCGCATGACCCTGAAGGAGGGTGAGATCGATTTCGAGATCGAGGCGCCCGTGGAGACAGGGAAGGCGGAGGCTCGCGAGGGCGAAGAAAGCTCACCGGAGTCCATGTCGGCCTGATTCATCGAGCGCTAGAACATCGGGACCGCTTCCTCAGCTGGAGGCGGTTCCGGTTTTCCTGTTCTTGAGCTGGTCGATGAGCACAGCCACGAGGATCAGCAGGCCGAAGACGACCATCTGCGGGTAGGTCGTTACACCGGTCAGGTTCATTCCGTTGGCGATAACACCCAGGATCAGGGCGCCGACCAGGGTCCCCATGATTCTTCCGGAGCCGCCGGCCAGGCTGGTTCCGCCGACGACAACCGCGGCGATGATCTGCAATTCATAGCCGACGCCGCTTTTCGCGCTTCCCGCGCCATACAATGAGGAGTTGACCACTCCGCCGAGTCCGGCCAGCGCTCCACAAATGGTGTAGACGATGATCAGCACGCGTTTTACGGGTACCCCTGAGAGGTGAGCTGCTTCCCGGTTTCCCCCGACAGCGTAGATGTGGCGTCCAAGCACGGTGCGGGTCATTAGCAGGTGGGCCAACAGATAGAGCAGGATCATCAGGATTACGGAGTTGGGGATTCCCAGCAGGGAGCGTCCCGCGCCGAGAAACCGATAGCTCTCAGTCTCGATCACGACGTCTGAAGGGCCATCGGCGATGATGAAGGACATCCCCCGGGCTATGGACATGATGCTCAGGGTGACGATGAAAGGGTGGATTCCGAAGGCTGTTACCATGACGCCGGAAAAGGTGCCGAGGAGTCCACACCCGACAATGCCCAGCAGGACGCATCCGAGCAGAAGAAGGATCCCGCTGTCGGGGTTAATACCGAGCTCCCGGGCCGAGCAGGCCACGATGACTCCAGAGAACGCAATCAGGCTGCCTACGGAGAGATCGATGCCGGTGGTGATGATTACCATGGTCATGCCGATAGCGATGATGGCGATGACCGAGATCATATTCAGGATATCCATCAGATTGGATATCTTGAGAAAGACCGGCCAGCGGACGCTCGGGGGCTTGAGTACTTTCGCTGATTGCAGAGATGGATGACTGGAAGTCAGAATTTTGAACTGCTCGCCAGCCAGCACTCCCTGGGCGGAAAAATTGTGCGTGGCCACCACATCGAGCTTCGTTCCGGCGCTTCCCATCTCTTCGAGCTTCCTGCGGACCTCGCTGGGTTTCCCTGTGACCTTTCCGAGGATGTTCGCCCCTGAGCGCTTCAGCTCCTCTTCGAGAGAGGCGGCGTAGAGAAGGTCTTCTTCCCCTGGCCGAACCACGATGAGTACGCCTGGGGTTCCCGGATAATCACGGGAGATCTGGCTTGCCAGGGCTCGCGCAGCACCCTCGTCGGTGGGGTGCTGATCTTTGAGGGTGGCGATGCTGAAAAAGACGCAAAGCAGCAGAAGCACAAACAGGGTGCCGAACCGGGAGAGCAGCTTCAAAGGAGACCGTCCTGCCTGGCTTGAGCTCATTTCAGCTCGGGGTCCTTGTCTGCATCTGCTTTTCGGTAGAGAGAGGTGGGGATCAGGACCATCTCGTCAAACTCTTCCCCGTTGAGGTACTTGATGATGTTCTGGACCGAGGTTTTTCCCATCTTGACGGGGAACTGGATGGGGTCGGCGAAGAACTTTCCATCCTTGATGGCCTGCTTCCCGGCCAGTTCTCCATCGAATCCGATGATCTTGACCTGTCCGACCTTCTTGGCCTGTTCGAGAGCCGTATAGGCTCCCAGCGCCGAGGGGTCGTTGATCGCGAAGATGGCGGCGAGATCCGGATGCGCCTGCAGCGCCGCCGAGGCGGATTGGAACCCCTGGTCTTTGGCGCCGCCGCCATCGAGCTCCGCCGCGATCTCGATCCTGCCCTCGGTACGTCCATTATTGTGAGCGTGGATCTCCTTCATGAAGCCATCGACTCTCAGGACGCAGGAATTGGCCTGCTTGAAGTGGAGGATCAGCACCTTGCCGCCGGTTTCCCCCAGCAGCTCGATCATCGCCTTGCCGGCGAGCTGTCCGCCCTGGAAGTTGTCGGTGCCGATGTGACCGGTGATCTTGACGCCCTCGGCGACGCACTGAAGATCACAGGTAAAAACGGGAATACCCGCCTTGTTGGCCTT
>DODI01000163.1:0-3012 GCA_003509045.1 Planctomycetota bacterium
GCGATAGGTCGGCCAGTCGGCCGGCTCTTTGCGAACCTTCCCGCCCTCAGGCTCCGCGCCGCCCTTAGCCAGAGACTGCCAGGCCGGCCCCTTCTCCAGCAGGACCTTTCTCCCGGCGGGCCGCGGCTCCCTGACCGAGGCGAGAGCGTAGAGCCCGTTGAGCTTGGTCTTCATGTTGCAGGCGCAGGAATCCGGCGGTATGTAGAGCAGGCCATTGGCGGGCATCACTCCGTACTGGCAGGTGCCGCGGATCCAGTCATTCATCCAGACCTCGCCCTTATCGAAGTCGACCATCTGAACACCCATGAGCCCGAGCAACAGAAAACGCTCGGTCGCCTTATTGCGATAGCAGCGCGCGTGCATATACCCGCCCTTGTTCGGAAGCGACTTGCGGAGCTCGCCGGTGCGCGGATCGTACGCCCGGCGGCCTCCTCCTCCGCCCAGCCAGAGGAGCCCATCTATCAGGAAGACATCGGCCGGTGAGTTGTAGCCCTTGGAGCTCTTGGCGCTCCAGAGCTCCTTGCCCGACTTGGCATCGTAGGCCCGGATCTTTTTGAAGTCGGAGCTAAGAACGACCTCGTCGCTGACCACCAGGGTCGGCGCCTCCCATTGCATCTCGTCGTTCTTCAGCTTGTTGCCGGCAATCGGCAGCTCCGTCTGGAAATCCGCCGACCACTGATCCTTGCCCGTCTCCTGCCCCAGCGCGATCACCCGGGTCGGGGACTGCAACAGGACCTGGTTGTTCTTCAGCGCCATGCAGGGGAAGACCAGCTCCTCGATGTCTCTCTTCCAGACTGTCTTGCCGGTCGTCACGTCGACCTTCATTACATGGCAATGGTGCTTGAGGAACTTGCCGCGGCGGCGGGCGGCATCGATCTTCTCCATCTGGTTGACCTCATCATCGCTCAGAAGCAGGAGATAGCCCTCACGGTAGATGATCTGCTTGGTCTTCTCGCTGCCCTTGATGATCTTCTGCGTTTTTCCGCTGACGGCATCGAGAACATGTACCGGACCCTCAAAATCAAAGGTCACGAAGACCCGGTCGTCCCCGGCGACCAGCCGGAACGGCAGGCTTGCCGGTCCCGCCCGGAAGCGACGCAGCTGGTTCACCCAGCGCTGCATGGGTCTCTTCCAGAGAACCATGCCGTTGAAGGCATCGCGAGCGACCAATGACCACCGCGCCTTGAGCCTGATGTCCACCGGCGGAGTCTCATCGATGATGTAGAACATGCGGCCCCGGTAGGTCACCGCGGCACTGAAGCTGGCCGTCTGCTCGTGCGCTCGCGAGAACCTGGGATCTCCGATCCACTGGATGTGACGCGGAGGCCCGACGAGCTTGTCCTTGGAGACCGCGTTATTGTCCGGCCCGTGCAGGAAATGGGTCCAGTCATCGATCTCATCCGGCCAAGGCTTGACCTTACGTTCCCACTTCCCGCTGTTTTCAACGAGCAGAACCCCCTGGGGCACCAGCACCCTCATCACCTCAGCGAGATCCAGCCCAGCCGCTTCGCGGCTGATGACCAGGTTGACAAGATTGTCCGCGTAAGGGAGCTCCTTCCCGCCCCAGGACTCTACGGAGACGCGTCCGTAGCTCCCGAGCGCCTCGATCTTCCTGCGAGCCGCGGCGACAAGTTTTCGGTCCTTCTCGAGCCCGTGAACCACCCAGCCGCCGGATTCGCCAAGCGCCGCGGCCAGGCTGCCATCCCCACAGCCCGCATGAACCACCAGGCCGCCCCTGACTCCGCTCTCGGCTATAATTTCTTCAACCAGGGAATGGGCGGGTTCGCCTTCGGCGGCGGGCAAACGAACGACCAGAAACAAGAGAACGGCTGTTTTCCAGAGGTACTTGGTATTCATAATGAACCGATTATTCACACAATCCAGGGGTCTGCGTATCGAATACCGCTAAAATTGTCGGGCAACGGCCCCGGGAGCCTATGAGGCGAACGGGCAAGAGGTTATCCTGAGGGGCCTCCTCGAGCTCCGGAAACGAGAAATGTAATGAGCGCAAAGAAAGACAACCGCGGCTGGCCGCTGCGCCCCCTCCTGGCGCTTCTTCTGTTGGCCGCGTTGGGCTCCGGCTGCAGGCAGACAGCGCCGGAGCCCGCCGAGGAGCGCCAGCGGGAAACGGCGCCCGCCGCCAAAGCTGAGCAGGCCCGAGAGGACCTCGACGCCGCGAAGCAATGGGCCAGCTGGCGCGGCCCTCTCGGGACGGGGGCGGCGCCCGGCAGCGTACCTCCTGTCGAGTGGAGCGAGAAAAAAAACATTCGCTGGAAAACAACGCTTCCGGGGAAGGGGCACTCGACACCCGTCATCTGGGGGAATCGCATCTTCCTGACCGCGGCATCGGCCTTTGGGGAAGCGACGAAGGAAGAACACGAACACTCTGACGGCGACCACGACAACCTGGCCCCCGAGTTCCACCAGCGCTCGGTAATCCTGGCGGTCAACCGAGTTGATGGATCGATTCTCTGGGAGAAGACCGTCAACAAGGAGAGACCGCATGAGAGTGCCCATGTAACGGGAAGCTGGGCTTCCAACTCCCCGGTTACCGACGGAGAGTATGTCATAGCCTCCTTCGGCTCTCGAGGGATCTACTGTCTCGACATCGATGGCGAGCTCGCCTGGAAAAAGGATCTTGGCGATATGAAGGTCAAACACGGCCATGGCGAAGGAAGCTCTCCCGCGCTTCACGGCGACACCGTGGTGATCAACTGGGACCATGAGGGTGATTCCTTCGCCGTCGCTCTCGACAAGCACACCGGGAAAGAAATCTGGAGGGCGGCTCGTGACGAGGTCTCATCCTGGTCCACGCCGCTGATCATCGAAGAGGCAGGCAGGCCCCAGGCCGTGATCGCGGCGACGACCCGCGTTCGAAGCTATGATCTTGCCACCGGTAAGGTTATCTGGGAATGCGGCGGCCTCTCCAATAACGTCGTGGCCTCCCCCGTGGCCGCGGATGGCTTTCTCTACGCCGCCAGCAGCTACGAGTTCCAGTCCATGTTCGCCATC
>DODI01000073.1:0-3512 GCA_003509045.1 Planctomycetota bacterium
CCCGGTGGAGAACGCTTCGTTCCTGCCCTGGTGCGCAGCCACGGCCTTCCTGCACTCGGTCATGATCCAGGAGAGAAGGGACATGTTGAAAAGATGGAATGTGTTCCTGCTGATCTTCGCGTTTTTCCTGACGATCGAGGCGACCTACATGACCCGGAGTGGTGAGATCTCCTCCGTTCATTCATTTGGAGAAAACGTGGTCATCGGAAATTGGTTCCGCTTCTTTAAATGGGGGATCATTGGCTCAGGCCTCTTTCTCCTGTTCTATCGCTTCCGCGAGCTGAAAGGGAACCACCAGCTAGACTCCCTGCTATCGAGGGAGGCCGCCTTCTTCTTCAACAATCTCGTTCTTGTCGTTCTCGCTGTCTCCGTCTGGGCGCTGAGCTGGCTTCCGAACCTCAGCTCGGCCTACTTTGCCGAGACCTGGACCTTTGAGCGGCAGGACTTCAATCTCTATATGTCGCCACTCCTCGCTCTCCTGATCCTGCTGACGGCCATCGGGCCTGGGCTCGGTTGGGTTAAGAGCAGCCAGCGAAGTTTGCGGAAGAACTTTTTAATTCCAAGCGTGCTCGCAATCTTTCTTACCGCGGGGGCCTATTTGATCATCGGCCTGTTGCGGCCTGACACGATGAGCATCGAGAAAGTCTTCAGCTTCAAGCCTCTCAGCGATGCGCTCAATGGAAAAGAGGCCGAGGGGCTTTTCCATTCCAGCGGGATCTATCCCACAGGCTACTTTCTATTTTTCGCATTCCTGATCATGACGACCATCGGCATGGAGCTCGTCAGGAATATTCGAGCTAAGAGCCGGCTGCGGAAGCAGGGTCTCCTCGGCGCGGCCCTCGCGCTGCTGCTCCGCGACAACAGGCGCTACGGAGGCTACGTGGTCCATATTGGGATATCGGTCCTGGTGATCGGCATTGTCATCAGCTCAATGTTCAAGATCGCAGAAGAGAAGCTCTCGGTTCACATTGGTGAGTATGCCCGGATTGGGGACTACCTGATCCACCCGTTTAAGGCAAACCGTCCCTATACGGAAATCGCAGACGCCTACGAGAAGGTGCAGGCTAAGACTCACCGCGTCGAAGATTTTGAAGAGGGGCTGCCCTACCTGCTTGACCAGGTGGCCTTCCAAATTTATTACGCCCCGGAAAGCAACCCCGGCGTCGCCCACGCCCAGGAGGCGCAGCCGGCAAAGGCCTCCCCTCTGGCTGGCCCGGAAAATTTGAAGTCGTTACCTCCGAATGCCGCCCTGGTCTCCCGCCTTGATCCTGAGAGAAGGTTCTACCCCAGGCAGGACCAGTGGATCAACGAGGTCAGCATACACCGGACGCTGCTCCAGGACGTTTACATCTATTATTCCCATAGGGACCCTGATGACCTGGTCTCCCTGACGGCCTATCTGAATCCATTTATGGGCCTTCTCTACATTGGCACGATCATCATGTTGCTTGGCGGAATCTTCGCGGCTTTGCCGTTTTCTGGAAACCGCGTCGGGCTGGCTGAATAGGAGCTTGAATCTTCATGAACCGCAGGGCTCTTCTTGTCATCTTGCAGCTAATGTCCTTCATGGCCTTTGCGCCCCAGGATGCAAGCTCCCAGGGGCCTGGAGACAGCAAGCGCATCCTGCGCCTCTTCAGCGAGTTTAAATGCAAATGCTCAAAGGAAGACTGGACCCGAACTCTTGAGGGCTGCTTTGAGCCCTGCGTTGATCCCCAGAAGGCCCTGATCAGGAAGCTTGTGGCCCAGGGGCTAGATGACGATGCGATCCAGGCCCGAATGATCCAGGATGCGGGGACTACGAAGGTGATCGCCAGGCCAAGCGCCGCCTACTGGATCCTTCTTCTGCCTAATTTGTTTCCGATTACAGTCTTTCTCGTCCTCGGGGGCTGCGTGGTCCTGATGCTGGTGAACATGCGGAAGAAGACCAGGCTGGCGAGAGACGGCGAGCAGGGGCCCGCAGCCGGCAAAGCTCTGCCTGGCGATCCCCAGACGCCCTCCACGGAACTTGTTGACCGTGTAGAGGAAGAATTGAACAGGCTTAAGGACTGAAGACTCATGATCAGCATCTCCCTTCTGGCACTCATTTCATTTCTCATTATCGCGATAATGGTCCAGGCTGCCCTCGGGCCCAAGGAGCCGTGGGACCCAGATCTTGAGGCAGGGACGCTGTCGATTCTCGGGCGTCGCAAAGACAAGCTTCTTCGAATACTGAAAGACCTGGATGACGAGCGAGAGATGGGCTCCATCGAGGAGGCCGAATACCTTCAACTGCGGCGAAGCTACAAGGCGAAGGCTGTTGTTGCCCTGCGTGAATTCGACCGTGTCCGAGAGACGCGCCTGCGAAAATTAAAGACTGGGGAAATCCATGTAAGCTCCGGTGCTCGCGACCGGATAGATGATATGGTTTCTCAGCGTAAAGACAAATCGGCCGCCAGGGAGGCGGGGAAATGACGAGAGTGATTCTCAATCGAGTTTTTTACCTTCTTGCAGTTGGCTTTCTATTGGCCCCCAGCCCCTTGAGGGCAGGCTTGATTGAAGGGCGACTCTTTGACGGGCCTGCCAGCACAGCAAAGATCAGAGTCGAAGGCATTGGGTCCAGCACCTGGAAGGTGCCCCTGGCCGATGTTTCGGTGGAGGTCCAGGCTGTCGGGGAGGGAGAGACGGGGACCTGGACCGCAGCCACGTCGAAGAGTGGCGGTTTCAGCGTCGAAACCGGCGCCTCTAATGCCTCGCTCTACGTGGCTATAGCCGCTGTTGGAGGCAGGAAGCTATTTACGGGCACATTTGCCGCGAAAGCTTCGGGGGCGATCGAGCTCTTCGCCTATCCAATCAGCGACAACTCCGAAAGGGTTCGCTCGACCACCAAGATCTATCACACCATCCAGAAAGATAGCGGGACCTATCTCCTGAAGGTCCAGCTCCAGATTGAACTTATTAACGGGAGCGACACTCTTTATGTCGGGAAAAGGCTCCGGGATGGCACCTCGGAAATCTTTCGTATTCCCCTGCCTGCCGGCGCCCGGGACATTACAAGCAAAGGCCCTGTGCCCGGGATGAAGATGAGAATCTCCCGAGACGGAAAATTCCTTGTTATCGATGAGCCCCTGGTCGGCCTTGCCGACCTTGCAGCCTCCCAGCAACTCGGCAGTGTCAGGGGATGGTCTGTTGAATATGTGATTCCAGGCTCCGATCTTTTTACGATGGTTTACCCCCAGCCGGTGACCCCGATGGGCAAGGCGGATGGGAGGCCTCCTGGTTTTCTTGTGTATGTCCAGGAGGGTGAGATGCGGATCGACCCGGTCTTGTCGCCCCTTCAAAAGCTCACAACGTTAAAAGAGGGTCCATTGGGGGGGGAGTCCAGGAGCTTTGATGTCTACGCGATCAGCGCGGACGCAAGGCGCGCGCCCAGGGACCCAGTCCCCGTACCCATTGACATTTTAGATGTTGCCGTTGGGGAGGTGAGTGAAAAGGCTCTTTTCTGGCACGGCGGGACCATCTCGATTATTCTCCTA
>DODI01000547.1:0-3483 GCA_003509045.1 Planctomycetota bacterium
GGCCATGGTTGATTCGATGGATCAGGGTATCGGCCGGATTCTGAAGGCGCTTGATGATTCGGGAGTCGCCGACGACACGCTGGTGCTCTTTCTCTCCGACAATGGCGGCTGCAGTGAGCAGTTCCCCGATGACAAGCCGTCCGTTCAGCCGGGGCCGAAAGAAAACTACACGGCCTGCGGCCCCGCCTGGGCCTGGGCGCAGAACACCCCCTTCCGGCGCTACAAGGCCTGGACCCAGGAGGGCGGCATCTCGACGCCCCTGGTCGCGCGCTGGCCCGGAAAGATCAAGGCGGGAGGCCTGACCAATGAGGTGGGGCACATCATCGACTTCCTGCCGACCTTCCTTGAGATCGCCGGGGCGGGCTATCCCGACAAGCAGAACGGCAAGAGCATCATCCCGCTGGAAGGGATCAGCCTGCTGCCGGTGCTGAAGGGCGGCACCCGTAAAGGGCACGAGGTGCTCTGCTGGTACTGGGGCGGCAGCCACGCGGCCCGGCAGGGCCCCTGGAAGCTGGTGTGGGAAAAAACCGAGAAGCGCTGGGCGCTCTACCACATCGGGGAGGATCGGACGGAGACCAACGACCTCTCGGCAAAACACCCCGAGAAGGTTGCAGAGCTGAAGAAGGCTTACGAGGAGTGGCGTCAGCGCACCGGGGCGCCGGCGCCTAAGGGGCCGAGGAAGAAGGCGGCAAAGAAATGAGCTTGCCGGGACGGAGAAGGTTATCCGGCTGGTTGCCTCTCGCCGTCCTTGCGGCGTTCGTTTTGTCTGCCCCGCGGCCCCTCATCGCCGAGCTGGCCCGGCTTGAGATTACGCAGCGCGAGCCCTGGGCCGGGGGCCGGGAGTTTGGCAAGAGGGGAGCCTACGAGCGCCTGCGGGGCAAGGCCTGGTTTGAGGTTGAGCCGGAGGGGGCAGCGAACCGGACAGTGGTCGACCTCGAGTTGGCGCCACGGAACAAGGCCGGCAAGGTTGAGTTCGCCGCGGACATTGAAATTCTCGCGCCGGCCGACCTCTCGAAATCTTGCGGCGCGGTTTTCTACGACGTGAACAACCGGGGCTATCCTACCTGTCTTGGAACGATCTCAGCTGGCGGCGAACATTTTCTTATGCGGGAGGGCTTTATTCTGGTCTACAGCGGCTGGATTGCCGAGCTCCTGCCGAATGGCAAGAACCTGGTTCTCGATGCGCCGGTTGCCCGTGACCGGGGAAAGGCGCTCACGGGGCTGGTGAGGTCCGAGATTGTTGTCAGCCAGCGGGCTTCGCGGCGTTCACTCTCCGGCAACTCGGGGCACGCCAGCTACGAGCCGACGGCTCGCGGAGAAAAAGAGGGGGTGCTCACCCGGCGCTTGCTGGAGAGCGATCCGCGTGTCGTGGTGGAGCGTTCAAGATGGAAGCTCGAAAAAAGCTGGCCGGTTTTCCAGGGCTCGAAGAGCGTCATGCCGAAGGTTGAGATGTTGCTCGAGGGAGGGTTCGATCCAGGAGCGATCTACGAGCTGGTCTACGAGGGCCGGAATCCCGTGGTGCAGGGGCTCGGGATGGCAGGCATCCGCGACCTCATCTCTTTCCTGAAGCATTCCAGGGCGAAGGCGAACCCTCTGCTGCTGGACTCCGGCCTCCCGGCGGCGCGTTATGCCTACGGCTTCGGCACCTCGCAGAGCGGGCGATTGCTGAAGATGTTCCTCTACGATGGCTTTAACGCCGATGAGAAGGGCCGCAAGGTGTTCGATGCGGTGATGCCGCATGTCGCCGGCGGCGGCCTGGGCTTTTTTAACCACCGCTTCGCCTCCCCGACTCGCTACGGGACCCAGCACGAAAGCCATCTCTACCCTACCGACTATTTCCCTTTTTCCTACGGAGAGCAGAGAGACCATCTCAGCGGCAGAACGGATGGGATTCTTCGCCGGGCCCGGGCCGCGGGCGTTGTGCCGAAGGTCTTGCACACCCAGTCTTCCTCGGAATACTGGCATCGAAGCGCCTCCCTGGTTCACACCGATACGGCTGGCGGGAAAGATGCCGCGCTGCCCCCGGAGGTTAGGATCTATACCTTCGGCGGCGCGCAGCATGGCCCCGGAAACGGCCTTCCAAAGCCTCGGTCCAGCGGCCAGCTGCCATCGAACCCGACGAATTTCAGGCCTCTCTTGCGAGCTCTCGTCAAGGCGATGGATGCCTGGGTTCGAGAAGGCACGGAGCCCCCTCCGAGTGTCTATCCGACCATCGCTTCCGGGACGCTCGTCTCCTGGGAGGAGGAGAAGAGTGGCTGGAGAGCCCTGCCCGGGGTCGCCTATCCGGGCGTCATCCAGCAGCCCGCGCTGCTGGAGCGCGGACCCGACTTCATCGGCAAGAGGCGGGCATCGATCGAGCCGCCGTGCGTGGGCCCATCCTACAAGGTCCTGGTGCCGGCCCTTGGGCCTGACAACAACGAGAAAGGCTGTCTGATGTTACCCGTGGTCGCGGTGCCGGTAGCGACCTTTACCAGCTGGAATCTGCGGGACAAATCGATCGGAGCTCCCGGCGAGCTGCTGAGCCTCCAGGGCGGCTACATCCCGCTTCTGCGAGACAAGGATGCGAGAACGGAGGCCAAAGACCCTCGCCTCTCCCTGCTGGAGCGCTACCGCGGCTTCGAGCTCTATCTTGAGCAATATCTCGCCTGGTCGAAGAGGCTGGTTCAGGAGCGGTATCTTCTCGAAGAAGACCTGCCGGAGATCGAGCGTGGGCCCTGGAATCGGGAAAAGCTGTTCGAGTAGGGCTGGCGGTCAGAAGCCAAGGCCCTTCGTGTTGAGCTTGATTCGGCAGAAGAACATATCGGCCGTCATATAGAGGACTGAGCCGTCATTTCCGAAGCCGCAATTCGCCGTCTTCTGGCCTGTCTCGATGGTTCCAAGATGGGTTCCATCGGGGGCGAAAACCAGGACCCCACCGGGCCCTGTGGCGAAGATGTTGCCCTGCTGGTCGACCTTCAGGCCATCCGGCAGGCCGAGACGCCCTTCCTTGAACCAGGCGGTCGAATCGAAGAAGACCTTGCCGTTGGCGATCGAGCCATCGTCCTGCACGTCATAGACCATCCAGATGGCCTTGTCAGGATCCGAGCTCGCCACGTAGAGCTTCTTCTCATCGGGGGAGAAGCCGATACCGTTGGGCCGGGTTACATCCTTTGTCAGAAGGACCGGCGCGGCGGCACCCTTGGGCAGACGATAGACTCCCTGGAAGGCGAGCTCCTTGGCCGGGTCATCCATGCGCTTCTCGAGGCCGTAGGGGGGGTCGGTGAAATAGAGGTCGCCGTTTGAGTGGTAGACCGCATCGTTGGGGCTGTTGAGGCGCTTGCCATCGTAATGGGTCGCCAGCGGCTCGAAGCTCCAGTCTTTTCGGAGGCGGGAGACCCTGCGATCGCCATGCTGGCAGAGAACCAGATTCCCGGCAGGGTCAAGCAAGAGGCCGTTGGAGCCGGTCTCGCCGCCGCGGGCCTTCTTCCCGGTATAGCCGGCCGG
>DODI01000547.1:3493-4334 GCA_003509045.1 Planctomycetota bacterium
CGCTGGCACCCTTTGGCAGGCGGTAAACTCCCTGGAAGGGCAACTCCTTGGCCGGGTCATCCATGCGTTTTTCGAGGCCGTAGGGCGGGTCTGTGAAATACAGGTCGCCGTTGGAGTGATAAACCGCATCGTTGGGGCTGTTGAGCCGCTTGCCATCGTAATGGGTACCCAGCGGCTCGAAGCTCCAGTTCTTTCTCAGTCGGGAGACCCTGCGGTCACCGTGCTGGCAGAGGACCAGGTTGCCGTCGGGGTCGAGGAGAAGGCCATTGGAGCCGGTCTCTCCGCCGCGAGCCGCTGTTCCGGTATAGCCCGCCGGGCGCAGGTAGACGCTGAGCCCCTCCCCGTCTTTCCAGCGCATAATCCGGTTGTTCGGAATATCGGAGAAGAGAACCGCGCCCTCCCTGGGCAGCCAAACCGGCCCCTCGCTCCAGGCGAAGCCGCCGGCCAACTTCTCGATGGCCGCTCCCTTGGGAACAATCTTATCGAAGCGGGGATCGAGGCGAATGATTTTCCCCATGCCCGTGGTTTTTACGGCGTCTTTGCCCCCGCGCACACTCGCGGGGGTGCCGAGGTTGAAGTTGACGTTTTCGCAGCCGGATACGCAAAACAGGATGGCGGAAAGGGCGACACCCAGGCGGATGGAGCGTTGTGTTGTATTTCTCATGGTCCGACCACGATAGTTTAGATCGGTCGGCCTGGTCAAGGGGCAGCCGTTTTTACAGGCGACCGCTCAGGAGGTACCAGGCAAGCCCCAGCCACTCGTGCAGCACACGCTCGTTTTGTACCAGCGCGTGGTGGCTGGGCAGCCAGCCGCTCAGCGGCCCTTCGAAGCGCGCGCTCC
>DODI01000547.1:4739-5332 GCA_003509045.1 Planctomycetota bacterium
GGCATATGCCAGCCATCTGTCACCAGGACGATGGTGTGGAGCTTCCGTTCACGCAGCAAGGGCGTCGTGAAGAGGGCGTTCTCATGGGTTGTCGAGGAGCCCTCCTCCTTGATGATCTTTTCCGCGGGGACCCCTTCCGCCAGCAGGAAGTCTTTCATATAGGCGGCCAGGGACTCGACGTCTTCGCCCGCCTCAGGGCGTCCGCCGCAGACCGCCACAGGGAGGGCCCTCCAGTTCTTGTACAGCCAGGCGCCATGCCGACAGCGCGCGTAGCTGTCTCGACCCAGGTGAACAACCGGACGATGGGGTCTCGGCGGATCCGCGGCGCCGGAGAGGATCACGATGGCATCGGCCTCCGAGACCGGCAGGGGGTTCGTCGAGTACCACCATTCGAGCGAACCGGTGGCGACCCAGCTCAGGGGAGGCCAAGTCGCCGCGAAGAGCAGAACGGTAAAAAGGAGAAAAGCCCGCGGCTGCGGCAGCCCCCTCAGGCGGTTTGCAATACAGACGACCACCAGGCAGGCGGCCTGCAGGAGGACAAGGATCGGAACGAGATGCAGGAGCTGCTTCATGCTTGGTTTCCCGCCCAGACA
>DODI01000272.1:0-1241 GCA_003509045.1 Planctomycetota bacterium
CGCCATCCGGGAAGGAAAAGCCCAAGGGTAAACGGTTCGACGCCTTTGATCTCCCCGAGGATGTCATCGCCAGTCTCACGGAGATGGGCATCAGCCACTGTACCCCTATCCAGGAGAAGGTTATCGAGCCGATCCTCGCTGGAGGAGACATCATTGGAAAGGCCGAGACCGGCACCGGCAAGACGATTGGCTTCGGAGCGCCGCTGGTAGCGAAGATCGACACCCAACGCGTCGCTGTTCAGGGCATCGTGCTGACTCCGACTCGTGAGCTGGCCCAGCAGGTGTCGGAGGTGGTCGAGGCTCTCGGAAAGGGGCGAGAGCTGAAGGTTGTTCTCCTGGTTGGCGGAGTCCATGCCAGCGGGCAGATAGCGAAATTGCGCAAGGGTTCACAGCTGGTGGTCGGGACTCCGGGCCGGGTGCTTGATCTTCTCAAGGAGCGGATCCTGTCGCTGGGATGGTGTGAGAATGTCGTTCTCGACGAGGCCGACCGGATGCTGGACATGGGCTTCATTGACGAGGTGGGGGCCATCCTCGACAAGATTCCTCCCGAGCGCCAGACCCTGCTCTTCTCCGCCACGATACCGGACGGCATGAAGAAGCTGCTTGGGCGTTACATGAAGGATCCCAAGACGTTCTCGACCTCTAAAGGCCTCGCGACCGTCCCCGATATCAAGCAGGGCTATCTTTCCCTCTCGCCGCATCAGAAGCTCAACGCCCTTCGCAGAATACTCGACGGCTATCCGGACGAGACAGCGATTATCTTTTGCAATACCAAGCGCCAGGTTATCGACCTCGATCGCATGCTCTGGGGCAACGGCTACAGCGCGGGTTCCCTGCATGGAGACCAGACCCAGGATCTGCGTTTCACGATCATGGATAAGTTTCGTTCGGGAGACATCAAAATCCTTGTCGCCACAGATGTCGCCTCCAGGGGTCTTGATATCGAGTCGGTCGCGCGTGTTATCAATTACGATGTTCCGGAGGAGAGTGAATCCTATGTCCATCGTATTGGCAGAACGGGCCGGGCAAATAAGACAGGGATCGCCATCACGTTCGTCACTCCCAAGGACCGGCGGTATTGGGAGCAGGTTCTGAAAGACACGAGGTTTAAAATATCCAATCTCGAAAGAGAGAAAGGACGCCGCATGGGGAACACTCCAGAGAGTGGCGAAGGATCCAGCAATAAAGATGAACGTTCCGGGCCGAAGCCTCGCAAGCGCCGCCGACGAAGAGGCCGCAAG
>DODI01000272.1:1595-4901 GCA_003509045.1 Planctomycetota bacterium
TCGTCGAAGTCAGGTGAGGGACGACGCCGGGAAGCCTCGGATTCTTCCGGACGGGGGGAGGATCAAGGCGGGCGTTCACGCCGAAAGCGCTCATCGCGCCGACGCCGCGGAAAGGGGTCAGGAGATGATGGTCCAAAACTGCCTAAGATGGAGCCTGAATTCGGCAGCCTGGAGGAGATGGAGGAGACCATCGCCGAGGTCAAGGCCCTCAACGAGGAAAAAAGAAAGCGCCAGCAGAGTCGCCCGGACAAGATCACCCTTGATGTGGTGGACGACGACTATCTGAAAGAGGAATATTTCAACATCGACTCGGAGGTTCTCGAACGAGCCGATTCTGTCTCGCCCAGAAAGCCCAGGACGCGGGAGCAGGGAAAGAAGAGCGAGGGCGATGGCAAGCGGCTGCGGCGCAGGAGGTCGCGTTCTCGAGGCGGCGGCCAGGGCCGTGGTGGCGGTGGCGGCGAAAAGTCCGGCGGCGAGCAGCAGTCTTCCGATGGTTCGAAACGCAAGCGTCGTCCACGCAGAAGAAGACGGCGGCGCGGCGGCGGCGACGGCGGCGGCACGGGCGGCGGCGAGTCCTGAGGGCTGTCCTTCTGGGTGATTCCGAGCCAGCTTTCTGATATCCTCCCTTGCAGGTCATGAGGCCGTACGTATCCATATCTGCTAACGCATTCCGAGAGGACAAGCCCGTATGAAAGCGCCGTTTCCATCTTTGAGAAGCCTGCTGTGGCTGAGCCTGTTGGCCTGCCTGGTGGTCTCCCCTGCCTTTTCCCAGGAGGATGGTCGAGAAGACGGAGTTCCTGCCGCTTCCCCAGATCTTACAGGCGCTTGGAATGTGAAGATGGCTCTCCCTTCAGGGGAGCAGGCGAAGGATGGGAAGCCGGTTGAGGGCGCGGAGAAGCTCTATATTCTGACTGTCGAGGGTGCTGGCAAGGCCAGCATCCTGAGTCCGGATCAGGTGACGCTGAAGGTCACCGATGTTCTAGTTCAGGGCGGGTCTTTACAGGTCTATTTCGATTATTCTCTGGCTGAGGGAGAGCCGGGAAATTCTGTCGAGCTGAAGGGTGGGCTGAATGAAGCGGGCCAGCTCTCCGGGACCTGGGAGATCCTGGTGGCCGGGAAATCCGGACAATGGACAGCTACGCGGCAGCCGAGCCTGGAGGCCCAGATCGACCAATTATTCGGGGACTGGGTGGTTAGTCCGCTGGAGAGCGTTCTGTTCTGGAAGATTCCTTTTATAAATATGCCGATCGTGGTGGCCTGGCTTTTGTTCGGGGCTATTTTTTTCACCCTGCGGATGAAGTTTGTCAATTTTCGCCTCTTTCGCCACGCCATCGACCTGGTTCGAGGAAAGTATGACGATCCCGACAGCGAGGGAGAGGTCAGCCATTTCCAGGCGCTGACCACTGCGCTCTCGGCGACAGTCGGTCTCGGCAACATCGCCGGCGTGGCCATCGCTGTTGGTACCGGTGGCCCTGGGGCCACATTCTGGATCATCCTAGTCGGCGTGCTCGGCATGACCGCCAAATTTACCGAGTGTACCCTCGGTCAGAAATACCGCCGGGTTCGAAGTGATGGAAAGATCATGGGCGGGGCGATGTATTACCTTTCCGACGGACTCAAAGAGATGGGGCTTAAACCCCTTGGGACCGTCCTGGCGGTTTTCTTCTGCCTCCTCTGCATTGGCGGATCATTTGGCGGGGGTAACACCTTCCAGGTTGTGCAGTCGCTTGGAATGATCAAGACCGTGGTGCCCCTGCTTGAAGAATATCCCTGGGTCTATGGATTGATCATGACCTTGCTGGGCGGGGTGGTCATCATCGGTGGAATCAGGAGTATTTCCAGAGTTGCTGAGAAGATCGTTCCACTGATGTGCGGGGTCTATATCCTTGCCTGCCTGGTGATTCTCGGTATGAACTTCACCGCAATCCCTGACGCGATTGTCCTGATTGTCACGAGCGCCTTCAGCCCCACTGCCGCCTATGGCGGTTTCCTGGGTGTTCTGGTGATCGGGCTCAAACGCGCTGTCTTCTCGAATGAAGCCGGCATCGGTTCCGCGGCCATCGCCCACTCGGCAGCCAAGGTTAAGCACCCGGTGGAGGAGGGCGTCGTCGCCTTGCTCGAGCCGTTCATCGATACGGTCGTCGTCTGTACCATGACGGCCCTGGTGATCATCATCACCGGCGCCTACGACACGGAATTGAACCCGGAAAACCAACTGCTCATCGACACCAACCAGGGCGGCGCGCTGACTTCCGCGGCGATGGGCGACCCCGAGAGAGGTGTTCCATGGTTTCCGATGATTCTCGCGGTCGCGGTATTTCTCTTCGCCTTCTCCACCATGATTTCCTGGTCGTATTACGGCGAGCGTTGCTGGGTCTGGATGTTCGGAGATGGGTCCTCGATGTTCTATCGCCTCCTCTTTCTGGCTTTTACCTTCCTTGGCTCGATTATTACAGCTACCAACATTCTTAATTTCAGCGACCTGATGATCCTCGGGATGGCTTTTCCCAACATCCTCGGAGTGCTTCTCCTGAGTGGGAAGGTGGGAAGAGATCTGGACGAATATACCGGCATGTTGAAACGTGGAGAACTCGAGCCGGGTTATTCCGCCAGCGGCAAGGAAGAGAACGCGGGTGAAGAAGCCGGAGCAGATGAAGCCGGCAAGGCGGAGGATGAAGCCCCGGAGGCCTGATTGCATCCTCAGGCGGGATCACCTAAAATCCATCTGTGCCCCACGGGGGGCAGTGACTAATCAACAGTAGTGGATTCATCGATATGCCAAAGGTCACCTTTACCCGGGAAAAAAAGACCGTCGAATGCGAAGAGGGCGAGAAGCTGCGCAATGTGGCCATCGCCAACGAGATTGAGCTCTACCCGGGCATGAAGCGCTATTTTAACTGCCGTGGTTTCGGCCAGTGCGGCGAGTGCCGGGTCCATGTCACCAAGGGCATGGAGAATCTCGCTCCCAAGACCTTCCTGGAGAAGATTCGCATCGCCGTGAGCTGGTTCAAGATCGGCAACGAGGACAAGGTGCGGCTCTCCTGCCAGTCCAAGGTCCTGGGGGACTGTGATGTCGAGACTCAACCGGAGTTCAACTGGTTCGGTAAGCGGTAGCCGGGTCCCTTGAATTCCGCCTACTACGAGCTCCTCAAGGGGATCGAGACGCGGCTCAAGGCGGGCATCCCGCTGAGAGATGCCCTGGAGGGATTGGAGAGGGATGGGAGGGGCTCCCTCGCTGCTCTTGCAGGAGCTCTTCGCTCTCAGATCGAGGCGGGCGCCACGCTGGCCCAGGCCCTTGGTGACCTT
>DODI01000272.1:5223-6187 GCA_003509045.1 Planctomycetota bacterium
CGGCCTCTACACCTCCGGCCCATGCCGCTCTTATCGATGCGGGCGAGAGCTCCGGCCGCCTCAATGAGACCCTTGCCGATATTATCGCGGAGGAGAGCATCCTGGCCGATGCCCGCCGCCGCCTGCAGCTGAGGCTCGCCTATCCCTTGCTGATCTGCTGTCTCGCTTTTCTGCTGCCGTTTCTCTACCTGGTCTTCCAAGGGCGCACCGGTGAGTACCTGTTGATCCAGGCCTGTTTCTTCGGTCCGCTTGGGGCTCTCCTGTTGCTGGTGTTTTTCCGTCACCGGTTTTTCCCGCGCGGCTCGAGCCTGCGCCTGCTTTTCGAACGCATCGTGCTCCTTGTTCCATTCTTCGGCAGGCTCGCTCAGGAGTACGCCCTCGCCGGTTCTCTGCAATTGCTCGGCCGCCTGCTGCAGGCCGGGCTGGGCTATGCCGATGGCCTGCCGCTTGTCAGCGAAGCCGCCGGTTTGCATCGACTCGCGTTGCAATTCAAGGAGATGGCCGCCGGGATCGCGGATGGAGCCAGCGCCTCCGAGGGGCTCAGCCGCATCACGGGGATTCCCCTGGAGCTGCGCTCGCGGTTGGCCTCAGGCGATGTTTCCGGAACGATTGACCAGGCCCTGATCAAATCCGGAACCGAGCTGCGTGAGGCCGCTCTCGCCCGGCTGGAAACAGTCGTCAAGGTTCTGCCGATTCTGGTGTACCTGCTTGCCGCGGGCCTCGTCTTGTGGCGCGCGGTGTCCGTCTTCTCAGGGCTTCCCGGAGGTTTCTGATGCCTTCAACCAGGAAGAAATACGTCCGGCTTTGCGTGCTCTGCGCCCTCTTTCTGGTGGTTGTGGGCGGCATCGGCAGCTGCCGGGAGCTCCCTCCGAAGCTGCCGCGGGACCGGGCGCCTCTCAAGAATGCCGGCTGGCCGGCGCCGACGGTATATGACGACGATCCTCTGCATCCGGCCAACCGCTGG
>DODI01000388.1:0-530 GCA_003509045.1 Planctomycetota bacterium
CCGCTGTTGAGGGCGCGGTCCAGGAGCAGCCTGCCGGGAGCGGTTCGCTTGATCACGGCGATCGGGGCGACCTCCCAGGTATAGTCGAGGTTCTCGCCTCCGCTGGTGACGCTGGAGATAATCTCGATCGGTTTGCGCCCATCCCATGTTTTCGGAGCTCGCAGGGTGAAGACCGGCTCGGGGATGCGCTCCAGGATCGTGATCTCCACATTCCTGGTTTTTACCGTATCGGGATAGACCGCTTTGAGCTGGAGGGTCGCCTTCTCATTCCCGGCGACCCGTCCGGCCTCGAAGGTGAATGCGAAACGGTCGGTGGCGACGACCTGTTCCCTGCCATTCCTTGTGAGCGTCCAGTAGACCTTCTGCGCTCCTCCCGCCCGGGCGGTGAGGGATGCGTTCTCTCCTTCATTCACGCTGAGCTTCGTTCCTGAGACGGAAAAATCTGTACCTTTCTGCTCCACCGGGCCGACAAGCGTCTGCAGCCGCTTCTGGTTCTCGTATTCGAGCCGGATCCAGTCCGCCGAGCACCC
>DODI01000388.1:835-2131 GCA_003509045.1 Planctomycetota bacterium
ACGGATCCAGTCCGCCGAGCGGGCCACTCTCGAGATGCGCACCTCGTCGATGTCGCCGACGTAGTCGTAGTGGTGGTACCATCCTCCAAGCCAGAGCCGGGAGGGGGTCTTGATGTTGAGGAGAGGGTTGTTGGCGCCATCGAGCCTGCCGTTGATGTAGATTCTGCCGTCCTTGTGGTCATAGGTGTGGGTCACGTGGACCCACTCGCGCATGGTGAGGAGACCTTCGCCATTCACGTCGGAGAAGTCGCTGTCGATGTGGATGTGCGGCGGGCTGCGGTATTGCATTCGCACCTTGGTCCCGCGGCCGCCGCCCTCGTTGCCCCAGCCAATGATCGTTGAGTTGGGTTTTTCCGATCGGAACCAGGCCTGGGTGCTGTGGGACTGGTCGCCCGAGGGATAGTCGGGGATCTTTTCGCCGCAGAAGACGCCCTTCTCCCCGGGGAAGTGCCGGGCCTTGCCGATCATGCCGGGAGTCGGCGTTGTGCCGACGTCCTTCGATTCCAGGGTGCCGACCTCGTCCTTGACCTCGTCGCCGAGATGCCAGACGCTGACGTAGCCGTTGGATTCGTTGAAAACAGCAGCGCCATCAGATTCGCTCTTCGCCTTCGCGTTGCCCCAATGCATTCGCAGCTGCTGGCGGGAATCGCCTTCGATGCGGGGTATCCGAACCCAGAGGCTCGCATTTCCACCTTCGGCATTCCATTCTTCCACCTCGTAGGCGAGGGCGGCACCCTTGCTGTCAGAGAACCTGATGTCCCCGCCACCTCGAAGAGCCTGGCTGAAATCGAAAAAATCGCTGTGGAGCCTTACCAGTAGCGGGAAGTCGCTCACCGATTTCCCGGCCGGCAGCTCGGCGCCCTCGGGGGTGGTCAGGATCGTAAGGGTTCCCGAGTGCCGCCAGCCGGACTTTCCTTCTTCGGCCGAGATGGACGCGCAGGCAAGGATGAGCAGGGGGAGAAGCGAGAGATGGAGGTGTTTCATCGTGGTCGTACTACTTTTTTTCGAGCCAGCCGCTGGAGCGCAGCCAGTCGCCGAGACGGGCCGGCCACGTGGAGACCGGGTTTTTGCTGGGGCGAAGGCCGTAGCCATGGCCGCCCTTTGAGTAGATGTGCAGCTCGGCGGGGACGCGATTCTGCCTGAGCCTGGCGTAATAGAGCGCGGCGAAGAGCGCCCGGTCGCCATCGTCGTGGGTGATGGCGATAAAGGTCGGCGGCGTCTTAGGGCTCACCTGGACGAGAGGGTCAAGGTTCTCGGGGTCAGTCTTGGCGTTGCCGAGATAGGCGGGGTAGATCA
>DODI01000388.1:2549-3453 GCA_003509045.1 Planctomycetota bacterium
CCGCCGGCGCTGAAGCCCATGACGCCGAGGCGCTTCGGGTCGATCTTCCATTCTTTCGCCTTCGAGCGCACGATGCGAATTGAGCGATGTAGGTCCTGAAGGGGCAGGAGGTGCGGCTTCTTCCCATCGCGGCGGGGAACCCGGTATTTCAGGACGACGGCCTCGACGCCGATGGAGTTGAGCCACTCGGCGATCTCGGTGCCCTCCTTGTTCCAGGCGAGGATGTTGTAGCCGCCGCCGGGACAGATGATCATGCAGGTGCCAGTGGCCTTGCCGCGCGGCGCGGGGAAATGCACCAGCTCGGGCGTGTCGACGTAGCGGATTCGGATGACTCCGTCTGCTCCGGTTACGGTCTCGGCCTTGCGGGATTCGATGCCGGCCGGCTCACTGGGCGCCTTGCCGGGCCAGACACGCAGGGTGTTCTTTTCTTCGGAAAGGAGGGAGCCCGTACAGCCGGCCAGGAGAATGAAACCGGCCAGGGACAATTTGCTGGATTGCGGCAAGGTAGCTTCCTTTATTTCTTTTTCAGGACCAGGGGAGCCGAGGTCTTCAGGGTCAGGGCCGGGCGGGCCTCGGAGCCGCCGGCTGAGTCGTTGCCAATCCTGGAGACGGCCTCCTTCGCCAGCTTCCGCATCTCCTTGATGACCTCAGGGTTGTCTTTGAGCACGTTGTTTTTTTCGCGGATGTCCTTAGCCAGGTTGTAGAGACGCGCGGGGTGCCCCCGGCCGGTGGCCTTCGGGGTCGTCCAGTTGGGGTGGGTCTTTTCAAGTGGCAGGTGCCACTTCCAGTCGCCCCAGCGGATCGCCTGCAGCTGCCGGCGGCGGTAGTAGTAGAACACCTCGTAGGGGGAGGCCGCGTTCTCCTTGCCAAGGAGCAGTGGGGAGATGTCGAAGCCGTCGATCTT
>DODI01000287.1:0-135 GCA_003509045.1 Planctomycetota bacterium
CACGTCGCCGGGATAGGCTTCGCGTCCGGGCGGACGACGCAGCAGCAGCGAGAGCTGCCGGTAGGCGGCCGCCTGCTTGCTGAGGTCATCGTAGACGCAGAGCGTGTGGCCGTTCTTCTCGTACATGAAATACTC
>DODI01000287.1:439-4748 GCA_003509045.1 Planctomycetota bacterium
GTTCTTCTCGTACATGAAATACTCGGCCATGGCGCAACCGCAATAGGGCGCCACGTACTGCAGAGGAGCGGGCATCGAGGCGGAGGCGTTGACCACGATCGTGTAGTCCATGGCCCCGGTCTCGGTGAGGCGCTGGACGACTCCGGCCACGGTCGAGGCCTTCTGGCCGACCGCGACGTAGACGCAGATCACATCGCCGCCCTTCTGGTTGATGATCGTATCGATCGCGACAGCCGTCTTGCCGGTACCGCGGTCGCCGATAATGAGCTCGCGCTGGCCGCGGCCGATCGGGATCATGCTGTCGACAGCCTTGATGCCCGTCTGCAGGGGCTCCTTGACCGACTGGCGGTCGGCGATACCGGGAGCATCGGACTCTACGGCGCGGAACTTGTCGGTATTCAGCGGGCCCTTGCCGTCGAGGGGATTGCCGAGCGGGTCAACAACCCGGCCGATGAGCTCCTCGCCGACGGGAACCTGCAGCACGGAGCCGGTGCGCTTGACCGTAGCGCCTTCGCGCAGGTCAGCGTACTGGCCGAGGATGACGGCTCCAATACTGGATTCCTCGAGGTTGAAGGCAACCCCGGCTGAGCCATTGGAGAACTCGAGCATCTCCCCCGCCATACAATTGGTCAGGCCATAGATCCTCGCAATTCCATCTCCCACCTCGAGGATCGTACCTTCTTCCTCGACCTGGAATTCGCCGCTGTAGCTCTCGATCTCTTTCTTGAGGACCGAGGTGATTTCTTCCGGATTAATTCTCATGGACTAACTCGCTCTCGAACTTTGGGGACAGCATCTCGGAGCGCAGCTCCTTGAGCGCAGTCCTGAGACTGCCGTCTGCCACCATTCCCTGGTAACGTACGATGACTCCCCCAAGCATTTCGGGGTCTACCTTATTACTCACGATAACCTGTTTGTCGATGCTGGCCCCGATCGCCGCGGCCAGCCTGTCTATCTCTTCCTCGGCGAGCGACTCCACCGAGACGACCTCGGCGCGAACCAGGCCGACATGCTCATCATGAAACGCTCCGAAGGCGGCGAGGATCGCCTCCAATTCGGCCTCCCGCCCCTTGTCAACCAGGAGCAGCAAGAAATTGATAAAGGTGTCCGTTGCCTTGCCGCGGAAGGTCTTCTCGAAGACCTCTCTCTTCTGAGCGGACTCGATGCTCGGGCTCTCGACAAAGAGCCTGAGATCGGCATCCTCACCGAGGAGGCCGCCGACGAACGAGACCTCGGCAGCGACATCCTCAAGGATCTCGGCATCAGCCGCCGCCTCGAGGAGGGCCTTTCCGTACAGGGCTGGGATCTTTTCAATCAGCATTCTTGATAGCTCAAACTCTCAGATTTCAGTCAGCTCAGTTGTCGCTGAAACCCTTTACGGTCTCATCGATCAGCGCCTGGTTGTCTTCCGCGCTCAGGTTCTTGTGGATCAACTTGCCGGCAAGATCGATCGACAAGTCGACGCTCTGCTGATGCAGATCAGCGAGAGCCGACTCCTTGGCGAGCTCGATCTCACGCGTAGCCCGCTGAGAAATCTCCTCAGATTCCCGCTTCGCATCTTCGACGATCTGCGCCTTGACCTTCTCAGCATCCCGTTTGCCTTCCTCGATGATCGCGCGCGACTCCTGGCGAGCGGTCTCGAGGGTGCCCTGGTGGGTCGCCATAGCGGCCTCGGCATCAGCCTTGGCCTGGTCGGCAGCCTCCAGGGCATCACGGATCTTCTCGGCCCGATCGTCCATCGCCCCCAGGATCACCGGAAGAAGCTTCTTCCAGAGAATGAAGAGGACCACTGCGAAAGAAATAACAGCCCAGACAGTCGGTGGAACCAGTTGCTTGGGAGCCTCACCCTCATGCGCTGTATCCGCAGCGAAAAGAAACGCCGGCGATAATAGCCCAAAAGCAAAAACCACCCCTCGAAGGGTTCTGGACAACATGCTTTTAAATCTCCTGGAATATGCTTCCGTTCGCAACCAGACCTACAGCGTGGAAAGAAGCGCAACGACAACGGCGAACAGTCCTACACCCTCGATAAAGGCGGCGGTAAGGATCATGGCGCCACGAATATCACTGGCAGCATCGGGCTGGCGAGCGATACTCTCAACCGAGCTGGCAGCGAGTTTACCAATACCCATTCCGACACCAATCGCGGCAAGCCCCGCACCAATCGCGGCGTAGAGCCCCTTCGGTGTTCCATCAGCCTGAGCGAGAAAACTGGAAAATACGTTTAAAAATTCAATCGGCATGCCCATTTTAGGACAACTCCTTTCGTGGATGAATCAATCAAATCGAATAGCACCCTACCGGAACCTCAGTGCTCCGGATGGACCGCCATCGACAGGAAAACAGTAGTCAGGAACGTAAATACAAAGGCCTGTATCAGAGCTACAAGCAATTCGAGAAAAGTCAGAGCAGTAACAGCGGCAACACTGACAATAGAAATTAACCCGCCGCTAATAAGAGTCTCCGCAGTCAGTGTGGCGGTAAAACCAAGCAGCACCGCTACCATGACGTGTCCGGCTACCATATTCGCACAGAGACGAATAGCAAGGGCACAGGGCCTGATGATGTGTGCCGCGATCTCAATCACGATGATCAGGGGCAGGATCACTACCGGAACGTGCGGAAACAGGTTCTTGATATAGGTAAAAATGTTTCCCTGCTCCCTGAGACCGAGCCCGTGGTAGAGAACAAACGCGCAAACCGCCAGGGCCACGGTGATATAGGGATTCGCTGTCGAAGTGTTCCCTCCATGTCCTGCCCAGTCGAGCATGGGAATCAATCCGATGAGGTTGCAGATCAGGATGTAAACGAAGAAGGTTGCGAGAATCGGCAGAAACTTCAGCCCTGATTCCCCCATGAAGGGCAGGACCAACTGGTCGCGGAGTGTATCAAGAATGGTCTCAACGAAATTTCCCCAGCGACCGGGCACCGCATCGGGGGCTCTCTTGATCTGGCGAACATAGGACCAGAAGAAAAGAACCGTCAGGAGCCCGGCAATGAAAAACAGCGCCACCTGCTTGGTAATCCCCAGGCCGTAGAGATGTCCACTGATGTCATAGAGCCAGGTTCCCTTGCTCACCAGGCCATCAAAGAGCCTCGCATCGGAGATGTGGTCCATCGGATTTGAGGCGGCCAGCAGGTTGAAACCGGAAGTCATGACTCGATCCTCCCTGCAGGAGTCTCTGCTATCGCGCCCGTTTTTGAGGTCGCAACCCAGGAACGAATAGTGCTATCAAATCGATAGACAAGGTAAAAGCTGAGCGCGGGCAGCACGACCGAGCCGGTCAATTCCGGGTAGAGGGCGTTCACCACGACCACGGCGACAATGACCACCCCGAAACTCCAGAGCAGGCTGCCGTAGAAGGCGGCCAGCATCTTTGCTCCATCGAGTAAAGCTGAAAGCTTTGTAAGGAAATGACTTCCGGCAACGAGGACGATTCCCAGAGCGATCCCGGCCCCCGAAGCCGCAAGACCTTCGGACCCTTTGAATTGATGGCACAGCAAAGCCGAGATGACGGCCACCAGCAACAATAGAAGATAAACGGGTACTCGTCTCATCTCAGGGTTTCCTCAGGTCCGGCCGAACTCAAAACTCGCCGGGCCTCCGTCTTCCTCATTCCTCAAAAGTCTCGCACAACCAGAAGATTTACCGTTCCGTTTCTTCCGTTTCCTGCCTGTCGCCGTTGGAATCCTCGTTAGACCCCTTGGCGCCGGGCCCGAAACCGTAGAGCTCTTTGTACAAAGACCAGAACCCGACGGCAAAACCCAGGGCAAGCCCCAGCAAGGTGAAAAGCACTTCCAGATCACACTTACGGCCGAGCCAGATTCCGCCCCAGGTAAATAGCCCGACAGGGAGGATAAACTGCAACCCTATATGGCTGTGACGGAGATACTTAGCGTAGCCTTCTCGTCCTGGTTTTTGCTCGTCATCTTGCACGGGAAGTGAGGAATCTAAATCAGGGTTCTGCCAATGTCAACCAGACAAAACTACTTCTTTTTCAGACCGGCGAAAAGTCCGAGGCCCGCCATCCCGATGGAGGGAAGAGCTCCCTGGAGAAAGGACTGGAAACCTGAAAACTGGGTAACCAGGACACCCGGGAGAACCAGGAACTGCTGCTGCGCGACCTGCCACTCGATGGTGATCCAACCAAGAGAGGCGAGGCTCAGGATCCCGAGGCAGAAGAGCCCGAGAAAGAGGGCGAACAGCCGGGCAAAGGCCTGCAGGGCGAAGCCGATCAGGAAGGCGACGAAGAAGCCCAGCCCGCCCTTGAGAAACGCGGGCGACCACTCCTTCAGGAGATCTTCATCG
>DODI01000535.1:0-5530 GCA_003509045.1 Planctomycetota bacterium
CTCGCGGCCGACATCTCCAGCGACCACAGCATGGTCGCCCTTGGCGGGTCCAGCAAGATGCTTCGAATCTATTCGACCAGCGATGGGGAACTGCTGCACGACATCAAGAAACACACCAACTGGATCTTCACCCTCGAGTTCAGTCCGGATGGAGTGCTCCTGGCATCGGGAGATCGCAACGGAGGTCTTCACGTATGGGAATCCGGGACCGGGCGCGAATACCTGGCCCTCAGGGGGCATGGCGGCGCGATAACCGCGGTGAGCTGGAGAGCCGACTCGAACATCGTAGCGAGCGCCAGTGAAGATTCGACCATACGCCTCTGGGAGATGGAAAACGGCCGGCAGGTCCGCAGCTGGAATGCCCATGGAGGGGGGACGCTTGCCATGCAATTTCATCGAAATGGCCAGCTGGTAAGCTGCGGGCGCGACCGGGCAACCAAGCTCTGGGATCAGAGCGGAAAACAGCAGCGCGCCTTTGAGGCGTTCGGCGATCTCGCCCTTCGGGTAACGGTCGATCACAATTGTAAACGCGTCATCGCCGGAGACTGGAACGGTGAGATCCGAATGTGGAACGCCGCCGATGGCAAGCGGGTGGCCAACCTGTCACTGAACCCCGTCAATCTCTCAGCTCGCCTCAAGAAGGCGATGGAGCCCCTCTCTGGCCTCCAATCCGAACACGACAAGCTCGCCTCAGAGCAGACCCGCCTCCTGAACATCACGAAGGAGCTGAAGGCCGCGCTCGATAAAAGCAATGCCGCGGCAGCAGCAGCCGGCGGCGCAGCTACGCAGGCGAATGCCGACCTTGAAAAGCACCGCGGACTTGCAGACGCAGCCGCTGAGGGCCTTCGCGAAGCCCTTGCCGCTCTCGCCGCCCGTGAAGAAGAGCACGGCAAACTTGCCGCGGCTGAAAAAAAGAATGACGCGCAATTGAAAAAAAGCGCCGCCGCGCTCACCTCGGCCCAGAAGAAGGCCGCAGAGCTCGCAGCCGGCGTCTCCCGGGTCCTTGAGCAGAGGACCCTGTCAAAGGCGGCCCTCGATCAATCTATCGAAGAGCTGAACGGCGCCCGGACTCGAGTCGGCCAGCTGGCCGGCCAGGCGAAAGCGGCCAGCGAAGCCGCGGGGACGCAGAAGGATGTCCTCGACAAGGCGGTAGCCGGCCTCCAGGCCGCCAGGATGGTCACCGACAAGTGGAAGGCTGCCATCGAGATCGACAAGACCCTCAAGGTGGTCGCCCTGAAACGCAAGGAGCATACCGCTCGGCTCGTCGCGCTCGAAGAGAGAAAGGCGGAGGCGCGGGAGGCGAATGGGCGGCTCGCAAGCCTGGGCAGAGAGCTCAAGGCCGACGCGGAGAGCACCAGGAAGGCGGCTGATGCCGCCGCCGCGGCCGCCCGCAACCTGCTCGAAAAAGCCGCCGGCTCCTCGAGCAAGGCCGCCGAGATCATCTCGAAAACCAACGCCCTGCAGGTCGACGCCGTGGAAACTGAAAAGCTTGCTGAGGCCGGCAAGCTGATCACCGATCTCGAAAAATCCTCCGCCGAGCTGGCCGCGGCACTGGCAGACTCGGTGAAGGTCTGGGAAGAAAGCCGCAAGCAGGTCGCGGCCACGGCCGCAAAGAGTGCCGAACTGGGCGCGCGGCTGGCGGCCGAGGTAAGCGCCCTGGCCGCCCACGGAAAAAATATCCAGCGCGCCCGCGACGAGGTTGCCGCGGCTAAGGTCGCCGTCCGGGCCGCAGAGGCGGAATGGGAGAAATGGACGGCTTCCTTCGAGACGGCAAGCAGGCCGAGGACGACCGACGCCTCGGTCGCCGTGAACAAATAAACCCGCCGGGGCTCAGTGATTCACGAAAACCAGGAGCGCCTCTTTCAAATCCGCCCAGGCCTTCTCACCGGAGAGCTTCCCGGGCAGCTCGAGAGTTATCGTCGGAAGGCGCAGATCAACGCCCGCGTAGCTTCCGAGCGAGCCCGGCGTCGGATAGCCGATCGAGGGCTTGAGAGGATAGCCGCTCGCCCGGGCCATGGCGGCGGCCAGTGAGTCGGCCGGCCCGTCATAGTTTACGCAGAGCAGCGGAGAGTGCACCGCCAGCACCCGGGTCGGTCGGAATTGACGAATCATCTTCATGAGAGCCTTGGTCTCCGGCTCACTGGCGGGATAGGCTCCGTTGCGCCGACTCTTCTTGAAGTTGGATGCCGGGAAGTTCCTATTCAGATCAACTCCCCTGACATTGTAGCGGCTCTTCCTGGCAAGACCATCCGGGTTGAGAACAGGGATCACCACCAGCCGCCGCCGGGCATACAGGGACGGGTTCTTTCTGAGATGGCCAAGAAAAAGCTCGAGCAGAGGCCCCCCTGCCGGCTCGTTGCCGTGGATGACTCCAAAGATGAGGAAGGCCGGGCCCTCTCGGCCCAGGATCTCCGCCGTGATCGCCCGCCCCTCTACCGAGGCGCCGATGACCTCCGAATGGGAGACCGATGACGCGGGCCGGACCCCTGTCGAGGAGCAGCCGGAGCAGAGAACGCCCAGTAAAATCAGCAGCGACCTTCCCACCTTTTCTCTTCTCCCGAGCGACAGTTGAAACCAGCGGACATCTCGCAACCGTGCCCAGCGGCTACCGGCCTGGAAGCCGGCGCGCACGCTCAGCAGCTGTTCGCATCATAATCGCATTCACCCTCGTCACCCGGAGTCGGGTCGCGTCCACACTCCTCAGAGCCAGGAGGCGCCAGCGGCTCCCCCCCGGCAAAGAGCCAGCCCAGGAGGCGAATGGCATCAGAGACATCCACCTTGCCGTTGTCATCGCTATCGGCCGTTTCGAGACACGCGGGCGTAGCGCTGCCCTGGAAGAGATAGCCGAGGATCAAGACCGCGTCCGTCAATTCAACCGTACCGTTGCCATCGGTGTCGCCCCGACGGAAGATCGTTCCCTCCGGGGGAGGCGGAGCGCCCCCGCCGCCAGGGACCCGGCTGACTCCCGCGAAGGAGGACGGCCCCTCGAGATCGGTCCTGTAAACTCCGAGCGTGACGCTACCCTCAGCGGGGGCTGCATCGGCATCGAACCAGAAGTTGTAGAGGCTTCCCCATCCAAGGGGATTGGAGTTCGGATGTTCCGCGACCGGGCTGGTTGACCAGGTCAAACCGGAGGCGTCCCTGGTGGCCGCCCAGGGCTCGTTGTTAAAACCATCATCGGCGGACTGAACGGCCTTGAAGCCAATACCGGAAATCGCCACCCCTTCGCCCACCGGGATGGTGAGCGAAGCGACCGCTCGGTGCATGTCCAGATTGTAGAGAGCGTACTCGTATCGGTAGGTGCCATCCTCGTTCTCGCTGACGTGGAGGTCGATGTAGCTGCGTCCGTCATCGACCAGCTCACTCTCGGGAATGACCGTCCTCTCACCGCCCTCCCAGGCATCGAGAGCCGGGCCCTCGTTTCCCATGACCTGGCGGAAATCAAAGTCCCAGGTGCCTCCGGGCTGTCCGGAGATATCGACCTCCTGCCAGCCCAGGCTGTTGGTATGTTCAGAATCATCATGGGAGAGGGTGTAAAGCTCGGCAAAATACCTGGCCCCGGGGTTCGATTCCGGATCGAGATCCTCATCGCTGACAACGAGCCGATGCTGTACAGGGTCGTGCCTCGAGCTCGTTGTGTCGATATGCGAACCGGCGTAGGTAAAGGCTCCCGTCCAGGGATTGATCTCATGCCGGGGTCCGAAGGTCCGCTGGGACGCGTTCGTGCTGACTCCGTAGATATCGGCGCAGCCGGGGCCAAGATTTCCGTCCCCGTCAGTCCGGCAGGGTGGACCGCAAACGCCACTGGTCTGGGATGCCGCGAACCCGTGCTTCGCCCAGGACTGGCCAACCTGATCCAGGCGACCTCCCAACATACGGTAGAGGTTGAAAACCAGGAAAGGATGCCTCGGGTCAGGGTTTCCGTACCAGTCCACCGCATCACTACCGATATTACAGATCGTTGACTGCATCGAGAGAGCGACCACATCGCCGAGCCGTCCCATCTGGCGAATGCCGCTCATGCTCGAGATGGTGATGTCCGCACCCTCACCCTCCACGGGTGGGTCGGAACAGCTCAGCTCGAGACTATAATCTCCGCTTGCTCCGTTGTAGCCCGCGATCCTGATAAAGTAGGTCGTGCCGGCCTCCACCTCGTAGGCGATGGTGGACTGCAGGTCACAGGCATCATCATTACAGGCAAGCTGGTTGGCATTCGTGGGTGGACATTCAGAGTGGATCGAGAGAACGGTGTCGTAGCCGCTGCTGCAGGTGCTCGCAACCAGGAGGCAGGGCGCCTCGGCCACATAGCGGAAGATGGCGTCCGGGCTCTGGCTTGAGCTGCCGCAGGACGCGCTGCCGGTACTTTCCCTGCCCGCGGTGCTGCCTTCAACCCGATTGTCGAGAGTGAGATCCGCGGCGTCTTCACAATTCCCAGGACCCGGCCCGGGGCCGGGGCCGGCTCCATCAGAAGAAACCTCGAGAGTGTAGCCCCCGGTGCGCCCGCGGTAGCCGGCCACGCGAACCAGGTATGCCTGGCCTTCCGTGACGCTGAACTCGACCTCGGACTGAAGATCGCAGGTATCATCATTACAGCCGAGCTCGTTGTCCTCAGCAGCCGGACAGCCCGAATAAACCGAGAGAACCGTATCGTAATCACTGCCGCAGGTGCTTACCGTTACCGAAGCATCGGCCGCGGCGGTATATCTATACCAATGCGAGGGACTGTTATCTGAACGCCCGCAGTCAGATTCTCCGCCCCGGGGCGCTCCCTGGGTCGTTCCCTGAACCGTTTCAATTCCAATATCAGCCGCGCCTTCGCAGGTTTCCTGGGCAGCAAGACTACCGTTAAAGAAAACTGCGGCAAGCACTGCACTACAGACCATCCGGCTCAAAAGGTGAGAATCACCGAGTTTCTTCCTCATCACGAAGTGCTCCCAAAAAATTTATCTAAAAAGACAGGCCCGATACGATCATACGTAACGCGCTGCCCATTCCCCCACAGGAGCTAACGAAAAAATCGTCCTCCCGCTCTATTTGCCCAATTATACAGGGTTTACACTGCGAGGACATCTACTGCATGTCACAATATTCATCCGTGCAGTACGCACCTGGCTACCGCCTTCAGGGCAGGGAGGAGCGCCTATGGGAATCCGGACATGGCTCAAACATAGACGCCTCGAGAAAAAAGCTCGGGGAAAGCTCCGGGACGCCTTTCAAAACACCGGCCTGATCGCCGGCACATCCCTTAAGCCACACCACTCGGGACGAGCTATTCTCATCGACTTTGAAACCATAGATGGAGAGCTGCAGCTCATTCGTTTCGGCATACTGAGACACCCAAGACCCTATGCCTTCAGCAAACAATCCCACGAGGTCATCGAATACTACAGATACGATATCGCCGAGCCCCGGATCAAGGTGGAGGAGGGGCTCAACCTGACACGGCTGCATGGGCAGGACGCGTGCGAGTGAGGCCGCGGGCGGAACTCAGCTGTACTTCCTGGTGAGCTCTTTGAAGTTCGACCTCGGC
>DODI01000276.1:0-3817 GCA_003509045.1 Planctomycetota bacterium
CGACGAGTGGTACTTCCACATGCGCTTCCGAGACAAGATGGAAGGCGTCACACCCATCCTCAGCGCGGTAGCTCCCAAGGAAACCATGAAACGCGGAGATGGAGCGCATAGCGGCAATCCCGCTGTTCGCGCCTCGGTGGCCAAGGGTGACCTGCAGCATGTCGCCTGGGCCCGTCAGCGCCCCGATGGCGGCCGCGGCTTCGGCTTCACCGGCCTGCACTACCACAAGAACTTCGCAGATGATGACTTCCGCAAGCTGGTCCTGAACGCCATGGTCTGGGTCGCGGGCGGCGAGGTCCCCAAGGGTGGAGTGGACACGCCGAAGCCCAGCGAGGCAGACCTCAAGCTCAACCAGGACTACGCGCCAAGGAAGAAATAGTCTACCGGGCTGACTGCAGCTCTCAGTCAGCACCGAGCTTGTGAACGGTGTGGAAGATATCACCGCGGACATCCTTGCCGTCTGCGGCGCGAAGCCTGTAGCGAACCTGCATCTGCATGACCGGCGCGAGCCCATCGAGCTCGAGGAAAACGCTGCGGCCATCGGCGCTGAGCTTCGCAGAGAGGACCTCCATTCGATCGCGCCCCATCCTGGCGGGGTCGCTGAACAGCCAGTCTTTTGAGCCGTAGTTCTTGGTCCAGCGGTAATTCCAACGCTCCACGCTATAACGCCCCGGGATCGAGGCCGACTCCGCATCGAGCGGCTCGCTGAAGGTCAGCTTCACACCACTTTCCTTTACCTCCAGGCCGACAGGCAGGTAAACCTTGCCTCCCGTATAGCGCACCCGCTCGAAGCAGCCGTCGCGGGGCGAGGTCGTCTGCCATCCCTTCAACCCAGAAATATAGAGCCGCCTGTCAGAAGGATTGACCCTGCCGCGCATAGCGCCAGCGCTGAATTTCCAGGGCATTGGCACCACTCCGCCCTGCGTTTGCCCAGCGACCTCTTCGGAGAGAACGAGCAGCGCCCGGCACTGACCGTAGGAAAGATGAAAGAGCCTGCCGCTGAGCGGCCCCCACCCCTCGGGCGAAGCCCAGGCCTGCCCACCGGCTGAATTATCCACGCCCTTCGGTATCCAGCAAAGCGGCGGATCGTAGCTCTCCGGCGCCGTTGCGCGATGATGCGATGGCATGTAACCGCAGAAGGCCCCCTTGCGGACGAAATCAAGCCGCGTCGCGGGAACCCAGGTTCCCTCCTGGTCACCGACGGTGACGGTTCCAGCAGGACCGACACTGAGCCCATTGGGGTTCCTGAAGCCCGTAGCGAAGAGCTCAAATTTTTTCCCATCCTTTGAAACCCTGATGGCCGAACCATCGTGCTCCGAGCGCGAATCATTGGAACACTTCATATAGTAGAAGTTGCCGGCCGGATCGGTCTGCAGATTGGTCGCATACTCGTGGCCGTGCGGAGTCACCTGGCAGCCGTTGTTGAAGTTCTCGTAGTAATCGGCCTCCCCATCACCATTGAGATCGTGGAGACGGGTGATCTGGTCGCGCCCGAGCACGTAGATTCTGTCGTCGACGATCCGCAGGCCCAGCGGGTGGAAGAGGCCCGTGGCGAAACGCCTCCAGGTGATGCGCTCGAGCTTGTCGTCGATCCCGCCGACGACCCACACATCGCCGTAGACCGAACAGATCGCCGCGTCTCCATTCGAGAAGAAATCGTGCCCGCCAAAATAGAGCATCGCTTTCCAGCGATTGTCGAAGGGCGGAGTGAGCGCATCGACGACATAGGCCCCGCCGCTTCCGAGGACACCCTTCGTAACCAGCGGGTCCCCCCACAGCTTCGGGCCGCCCTTGAGCAGCGGCGCAAGTCCAGCAGCCGCGGGGCTCTTGCTGATAAAGGTCACGGCAGCCGCAAGCCCCTCCCTCTTTCCATGCCAGGTGTAGACCTTGACCCGTCTCGGCCGCTCGCCCGGCGGCACATCCAAGGCGACCACCCGGGCATTGTTTTTCTCCAGGGCGCGAACGGAGAGCTCTCCCCCGCGCGCAGCGACAAGAGTTGTCACACCGTTCTGCTCAAACGCGATCAGCTCGAGACCTTCAGCGGGGGCGGCAGCTACCCGCGGGCCCTTCACAGAGCAAACCATCATCGACAGGCTGTGGGCAGCCTTCTCCACCTCGATAGCCCGGGTAAAAAACCCGCCTCGCTCTCCCCTCTCGATACCCGGCAGCTCGAGGATACCAACCCCGGCAACCTCGTAGGAGAGAACGGTACCTTTCTCGCTGCGATAGAGTCCCCTGTATTTCCCCAGCGCATCAGGCAGCGGGCCAAAAGGCCGCTTTCGCGGGTCGCGGAACACGCCATCTTTAGCCCAGCCGCAGACCGGGTGATTTGAAAAGAGGCTGTCAGCACCCAGCTGGGGCGGCCCTCCCAAGCCTTCCCGGTTCCTGTTGAAATCAACGAAGGGGCCCTCCCAGCCGGCGCTCATTCGCAGGAGCTCAGTATCGAAACAGGCGGCCGCGCCCGGCTCTCTCGACAGCCGGATCGCGATCCCCTTGTGAGTATAACCGGCGACGCTTCCCCCGCGCGGCGGGAAGGTGGCGCTGAAGAACGGCCCGACATCCATCTGGTGCCAGCGGGTCTGGGCATAGCTCTCCGCTGTCGTTCCAGCCAGCAGGAAGACGGTCAGCAAGGCAAAGGCAGGGTTACGCAAGCTCAACATGATCGTCCGCCTTCATCCGCGGGAGAGACTATTTTCCCGCTCTGCGAAGAGCCCGCTAATGGCGGCAGGGCCACCTCGATGACTCCCCGGGCCCGCGGCCAGAGCAGCACCGCCTCGATGACCATCCAGGCCTCGAGGGCGAGCGTCGCAAGAGCAATCGACACGAGGAGCCAGTTGGGCTCCGCTCCCGGGGCGGAACCGAAGAAACCTTCCAGTTGGATCGCCAGCGCCCAGGCGGGGACGATCAGCATGAAGACCATCGGCAAGGCCACGAAGAATACGGGAAGCCGGCGGCGCCAGAGCCAGAAGGAGATCACGAGAAAGGCGAGCCCCGCCAGGAGCTGGTTCGTAGCTCCGAAGAGAGGCCAGAGAATGAGACCTCCCTTACCGGCGGTAGCCCAGGTCCAGGCGGCATCTCCCACAGGCAGGGCTGCCATAGCTCCGGCCAGCACCACAGCAAAAATTGTCGCTCCATGTTTATTCGACAGGATGGCGGCGGGTACGGCGCCTTCGCCTCCCCTCCGAAAGGTCCCCGCAAGTTCCTGGACCACATAGCGCTGCAGCCTGCAGGCGGTATCCAGGGTCGTTCCGGCAAAAGACGCCACCAGCACTCCCATGAGAGCGGTGGCCACCCCTGCCGAGATCCCCAGGGCCTTCAGGAAATTTGCCGAGCCATCGACAAAGGCTCCGACCTTGGCCCCGAGGCCCTTGGCCGCGCCCCAACTGGCGTAGCGGCTGGCCCAGGCCTCATCGCCGAGCAACGTAACTCCCTCCTGTTCGACACCCAGCCCTAATCCGGCGCAGCAGGCAAGAATCACCAGCGTCGCAAGAAAGCCCTCGGTGAGCATCGAGCCATAGCCGACAAACTGGGCATCGGTCTCGCATTTGAGCTGCTTGCTGGATGTGCCGCTCGACACCAGGCAGTGAAAACCGCTGATGGCGCCGCAGGCGATGGTCACGAAGATGAACGGAAAGATCATTGGTGCGCCCTCGGGTTTCCACTGTACCGCCGGGGCGACCAGCTCTAGCGCGGGGCGAGCGGCCCCATCCACAGCGGGCGCCCCCCCCAGAATCGCCGCGACAAAGAGACCAACAACGACGAGCCCGAGCGCTGTCAGAAGCTGCAGGCTGTTGATGTAATCGCGCGGCTGCAGCAG
>DODI01000182.1:0-2921 GCA_003509045.1 Planctomycetota bacterium
GCGCGTCTGCCAATTCCGCCACCCTCGCACTCGAATTCCGCGGCTCGATCCAGGCGAAGCGAGTTTAACTGATTTCAGACCGCTGTCCATATTTAGAGGGTGGCGAGAAATTCTGACATCTCGCCAAGGGCGTGTTCATCCCCACATCCCCGGGCTCTTACGATTCCCGCCTCGAGGACGATTTTCGCCTCTTCGACCTCTCCGAGGCTGGCCAGGAACATGCCCTTGTGGAACCAGGCGGCGATATAGTCGGGGTCAAGCTCGATGCAACGATCGAAGCTTACGAGCGCCTCCTTGTCGAGCCCCTCTTTTTTCTGCAGCATGGCGAGGGAGTAGTTGAGAAAGACATCTCCCGGTTCGTTACGGAGGAGGTTGCGGATTTCGTCGATGGTAGGCATGTATTTTGGGCTCGTTCAGCGGTTAGGCGAAGACAGGAGGAATGTTAGCAGAGACTTGAGAGGGCGGGAAGGGCTTGTTAAATCCACGTGTGGCTGGGACTATGATGCCTCCATTAGGCGATTGAAGAGACGACCAAATTGAGTGAACTGCTCCACGACCTGAAGAAAATCTATCCGCCCGGGCGGCTGCTTACCGCCGCCGCGGAGCTGGCGCCGTATGAGTCCGATGCCTTGACCGCCTTCAAGGCCCGTCCCAGGGCCGTTGTTCTGCCTGAGAGCGCGGAGGAGGTGGTGACCACGGTGCGCGCCTGCTATCGCCACGGTGTTCCTTTCATGGCTCGCGGCAGCGGAACCAGCCTCTCCGGCGGCTCTCTGCCGGTGGAGGATGGAGTTGTCATCGGACTGAATCGTCTCAACCGCATTCTGCGGATCGACCCGCGCGAGAGGGTTGCCGTCGTTGAGCCCGGGACGATCAACCTGAAGGTGTCCGAGGCGGTCGAGGCCTACGGTCTCTATTACGCGCCCGATCCATCGAGCCAGCTGATCTGCACGATCGGCGGAAATGTAGCCTTCAACTCGGGCGGAGCGCATTGCCTCAAGTATGGAATGACGGCCAACCACGTGCTGGGTATTCAAGTCGTTCTGCCGGATGGAGAGCTTGCCGAGTTCGGATCGGAAAGTCTCGAGGGTGTGGGGCCGGATCTGTCCGGGTTTTTTGTCGGATCAGAGGGGCTCTTCGGCATAGCGCTCGAGATCACCTTGAGGCTGCTGCCGAGACCGGAGTGCTACCACACCGTCCTTGCGGCCTACGACAGCCTCGAGCGTGCGGGTGACGCGGTCTCCCTGGTGGTCGCTTCCGGGTTGCTGCCGGGAGCCATGGAGATCATGGACCGCCTGGCGATCGAGGCGGCCGAGGCGGCTGTGGATGCCGGATACCCCAAGGGCGCGGCCGCGGTCCTGATCGTTGAGCTCGAGGGGCCGGCCGAGGAGGTCGAGGCGGAGCGTCTGCGCCTGCTCGAGCTGATCGAGACCTCCGGGGCCAGCGAGGTTGTCGAGGCAGAAAACGAGGAGGAGCGGACCAGGATCTGGAAGGGCAGAAAGAGCGCCTTCTCCGCAGCCGGGCGGCTCAGCCCGGATTTCCTGGTGCAGGATGGGGTGGTTCCCCGTGGTCGTCTTGGTGAGGCGCTGAGAAAAATAGAAGAGCTTGGCTCGAGCCACGGCCTTCGTGTTGCCAACGTATTCCATGCTGGAGACGGCAACCTCCATCCGCTGATTCTCTATGATGGCAGGGTAGATGGCGAGCTCGAGAGGGCCGAGGAGCTCGCCGGTGAGATCCTGAGGCTCTGCGTAGGGTTGGGAGGATCCATCACCGGCGAGCATGGCGTGGGTGTCGAGAAGCTCGCCTATATGAATGACATGTTCTCAGCCGAGAATATCGACGCGATGAAGAGGATTCGGGCGGCCATCGATCCCTCCGAGCTGGCCAATAAGGGGAAGATGCTGCCGGAGGGCGAGCCCCCGGCCATGAAGTTTCACGGTCCCCACCCACTTGAGAGAGAGGGAAGGATCAGCAGAGAATGAACATCATCGCGCCCGGAAATCGAGCGGAAGCCGTCGAGGCTGTGCGTTCCTCGAAGCGGCTGAGACCGCGCGGGGGAGGGACCAAGCCCGCTCTCCTGGCGGCCGCGGCCGACACTTCCATTCTCGATCTCTCCGGCCTCAGCGGCATCATCGAATACGATCCGGGAGAATACACCTTCACCGCCCTGAGCGGCACCCCGGTCGCGGAGGTCAAGGAGGCGTTGAGCGATAACGGGCAGTACCTTCCCTTTGATCCTCCATTGAGCGAGGCAGGCTCTACGCTTGGGGGAGCAGTCGCTTCGGGCCTCAGCGGTCCTGGCCGCTATCGCTATGGCGGGGTTCGTGATTTTCTCATCGGCGCGAGCTTCATCGACGGTGAGGGGCGTGAACTTCGCGGCGGCGGAAAGGTGGTCAAGAATGCGGCCGGGTTCGATTTCCCCAAGCTGCTGACAGGCAGCCTCGGTGAGCTTGGCGTCCTGGTCGACCTCACCTTCAAGGTCTTTCCGAGCAAGGAGGCCTTCGCGACCCTGAGGGTCGATGCCGGCGGTTTCGCGGAGGCTGTCGAGGCCGTGGCCAGGCTGAATTCATCTGTGGAGGAATTGTTTGCCTTGGAGCTAGAGCCGCCCGGAACCCTGCTGCTTCGTCTCGGCGGCATCGAATCGGTTCTTTCCACCCGTATCCAGCGTCTGCGCGCCCTGCTCGATCTTCCCTGCGCGCTGGTGGATGATGAGGAAGACTGTTGGCAGAGGGAGGGCGAGTTCTCCTGGGCACCGAGGGGTGACAGCTTCGTCAAGATACCCGCTACCCTGGCTGTTATCGAGACGCTTGACAGCCGCCTCGATGAGCTGGGGGTCGTGAGACGCTACGGCTGCGGCGGCAGCGTCGCATGGGTCTGCTGGCCGGCTGGCGAGTCTTTCGAGAAGCTGGAGGAGCTTCTTTTAA
>DODI01000256.1:0-3624 GCA_003509045.1 Planctomycetota bacterium
GCTGGAAGGCGCCGGCGGGACGGCCATTGACCTTGACCGAGATGGAATCATCCGAGCCGATTCCCAACTGGATACAGCGGCCGACATCGGAGTCATTGATGACATAGGTATAGGCCACGCACATGCACAGCTCGACGTTCGCCTGGAAGATGTTTCCGCCTTGCAGGTCATAGACGCCGTTGGGCGAGGAGGCGGGCGCCAGGATCGACTCGGCGGTAAAGGGGTCGGGGTCTGTCCAGAACCTCTCCATCGCCGCCGCTCCGCCGAGGTTGGTGAGCCCGCTGATTTCCGGGGCGAGGCCACCATAATCCGGCGTAAAGATCAGCCCATCTTCGGGGATGATGGTCTCGTCGGCGATCTCTCCATCGACGTCGCTGATCCATTCCGTGGCCATAACATCTATGGGTATGTTGCAGCCATTCCAGGTGGCCAGCGTGTAGGCCGGGGTCATGAGGACCTGTCGTATAAACGGGCTGTTGATAATTTCAAACTCGCCGTCGCCGCCGCCCTCGGGCTCCGGCTCGGGGTGAGCGTCCGGGCCCGGCTCGTAGCCGGTGGGGTCGATCGTGGTCGGGATCGGCAGGGGCTCGAAGCTCTCATCTTCGAAGCGGATGCACATATTGTAGCCGCCGCCGTTTTCAAAGGTGTAGACCGAGATGAGGTTCTTGCCCGGGTCAAGCTGGGCTGTTCCTTTGTCGGTGAAGCCGGGGTGCCCCGCGCAACGCGGGGTGGTGATGACCGGCCGGCCGTTGACGCGCACCGTGCCGGCATCGTCCGATCCAAAGCCGATGCCTACCTGGATGGGTTCATTGCTGTCATTGACCGCGTAGAAAAACGCGGCGCACATCACCTGCTCGACGTTTGTTCCGAAGATGTCGGCGCGCTCGAAGTCATAAAAGCCATCCGCGGAGGTCGCGCGAACGAGGATGGATTCACTGAAAGGGTCTCCAGGGGCATCGACAAAGAGGGCCTCGGCCTCGGGGCTCATGATTCCGATCCCGGAGATCTGGCTTTCGCCTTCGTAATCAATGCCGAAGATCAGGCCCTCTTCGGGAATGATCCACTCATCGGTAACCTCATCGGCATCGTTAATCCACGGGCCGTCCATCTGGTCGACCGTGATATTGCAGCCCTGGACGCCGCCGGACATGGTATAGGCCGGGGTCACGAGAATTTCGCCAACATACCCTTCGAGACCGCTGGAGAGGCCGGAGGTCCCGCCTACGGTTATCTCGTTGTCGTCGATTGTCGCCGTGCCTGAAAAATTGCTGATCGTCCAGGCGCCTGAGCGGGTCAGGGTATAGCTTACGGTCGCGGCGGTGATGCCTTCCCAGTAGAGCCGACCGGCCTCGTTGGCGGTCGGCTCGGGGTTGATGTCGCTGGCCGTCCAAGCCCGGTCGTAGTTCTCCTCGAGGTTGTAGGCGCCATCGGCGTTGATCGTGACGGAGACGTTGACTGTCACCTCGCCAGGAGCCTCGCCATCGGATTCCAGGGAGCGCTCGGCGGGCGATTGCCAGAGCTCGAGGGGTTCGACGCCAACCTCGATCTGTCCCTCGCCGCTGCGAACGTTTCCACAGCCGCCAGGATCTACGAATCGGGCTCGCATGCCCCAGCCGCCTCCGCCGTCCCAGACCTTGAACTGGAGGAGGTTGCCGCCTGGCTGGAGGGTTACCGGGAAGTCATTCTGAGTAGTTCCCACTCCGCCCCACCCCCGACAGACACCGAGGCTGAAGACCTCGATGCGGTTGACCTTGACCTGGATGGAGTCGTCGCTGGCGACGCCCATTCTCAGGTCGAGAGGAGAGTCCGTTACGTTTTCGACATAGACCCAGGCATAACCCATCGCGTTGTCGGCGCCGGGAGCCTGCGTCTCGAAGTTCAGCAGGTCGCCTTCGGTCATCTGGACGACGATAGGCAGGTTGCCGTCAAGGTCTACCAGGGTGCTGAGATGGAAGGTGCCGAAGAGGGCCGGCTGGGTGCCGCCCTCGCAATCTTCCGCTTCGAGAACGGGAGGCATGAGGATGAACCCTTCCTCGGGGATGATGTTGTTCTCGTTGCTGTCGCCGTCACAGAGGAAGTCGGCTGTGACCAGCTGGTTCGGGTTGCAGCCAGGGCCCGCGTAGGCCGCGGCAACCAGGTACTCAGTGAAGAAACCGTTTTCATCGGTTTGCGCCCGCGCCGCGGGGCATGCGAAAGCGATTGACAGCAAGACTGCGAGTGTCTTGAGACCTATAGAAACCATCCGATGATGCAGCATCGAAACCTCCCAACCTGTTGGATATGGAAACGCTCGCAGCTCCTTGACCGTGTTTGGATCGCGCGTGCGTATGGAATTCGTTCAAACCTGCAGGGAAGGGGTAAGCGATAAAAGCGAAACCTCTCCAGCAAGACCCAGGCCGCCCTGGCAACCAAAACAACCGCTGCGACCTCCTGGGCCGCAGGTCTGCGAGGTAAATCGTCAAGCCGGCAACCTCCAAGATTAGTTCATGGAGAAGGCGATTTCCAGCTACTTACGCCCGAGAAACCCGCAGATTTAAACGATTTGAGCGGGTGTCGGCCTCCTGCCCGGAGGGGCTGTCGCGGCCTCCCGCGGCCGGTGTCAGGTAAAGGTCCAGAGCTTGATATAGGTTGACTTGAGGGGCCGTAGATAAATAATCACGTTCCTGACGCAACTCTTTTGCTCAAAACGTTTTCCCGGTTTTATTCAGATTGGATTTCGAGGATCGAATGAACGATTCACAGGCTGCCCCCGAAGACGAAGTGGACCTCATGAAGGAGATTATCTCACTGTGCAAGCAGCGAGGTTTCATTTTCCAGTCCAGCGAGATTTATGGGGGACTCAAGAGTTGTTACGATTACGGCCCACTGGGCGTCGAGCTCAAGCGCAACATCATGAATGAGTGGTGGCGGGCCATGGTGCACGAGCGAGAGGATGTCGTGGGCCTCGATGCCTCGATCATCATGCACACGGATGTCTGGAAGGCTTCCGGGCACCTGGCAGGCTTCGCCGACCCCCTGGTCGATTGCCTGGTCAGCAAGGAACGGTTTCGAGCGGATAATGCTCCCCGGCCTGAGCCGGGGGATGAGCTGACGCTGACCTGCGCCGACAAGGGCCAGGCGAAGGCCTACCAGAAGGCCATCCAGGAGCGCTTCGGTGTCGAGCTGAAGCGCGGCGGCAAAACCCTGCAGGGGCTGAAAGTGATCGATGAAGAGACCTTCGGCTTTTTCCAGGACGACTCCGGGGACGCGGCTGAGAGTTTTCCCTACCGGGGCTATGTGAGCCCGGAGATCGGCAGTCCCTTCTTGAGCGACGAGAGGCAGTTCAACCTCATGTTCCGCACCAGCCTCGGACCGGTCGATCCGGTCCAGCAGCTGGCAAAGGCTATCGAGGGCAAGGCGCTTTCCCAGGATGAGGCACGGGAGCTCATCGAGCAGAAGATCGGCGAGAACGCCGTCTACCTGAGGCCCGAAACCGCCCAGGCGATGTTCGTTCAATTCGCCAATATTCAGCAGGCGCTTTCTCTCAAGGTGCCTTTTGGTATCGCCCAGATGGGGAAATCCTTCCGTAACGAGATCACGGTCGAGCATTTCATCTTCAGGTCCTGCGAGTTCGAGCAGATGGAG
>DODI01000256.1:3933-5227 GCA_003509045.1 Planctomycetota bacterium
GAGTTCGAGCAGATGGAGATGGAGTACTTCGTCGAGCCGGGCACGCAGAAGGAGGCTCTGGATTTTTGGAAGGATAAGCGCCTGAGATGGTACCAGCGCTACGCCAACGACCCGTCGAAGTTCCGTCTTCGCCAGCATGAACCGGATGAGCTCGCCCACTATGCCGATGACTGCTATGACATCGAGTACGAATATCCCTGGGGCTGGGGAGAGCTTGAAGGGATCGCGAGCCGTACCGACTACGATCTCAAGAAACACTCCGAGAGCTCCGGGGTGCGGCTGACCTATTTCGACCAGGAGAAGGACAACCCGGAGACGGGCAAGAAGGGCGTCCACTATACCCCCTACGTGGTTGAGCCGGCGGCCGGCGCCACGAGGACCACGCTCATGTATCTCCTCGACGCCTTCTGCTACGACAGCCCAAGGCCCGATGCCAAGGGCAACGCGAAGACCCGCCGGGTGCTCAAGCTGCATCCCCGCCTGGCGCCCTACAAGGTTGCCGTGCTGCCGCTGGTGAAGCGAGATGGAATGCCTGAGCTTGCCCGGGAGATCGTACAGCAGTTCTTCAGCTCCGGGATCAATGCGAAATACGATGAACAGCACCAGGTTGGAAAGCGCTACGCGCGTCACGACGAGGTGGGTACGCCCTATTGCCTGACTGTGGATGGCCAGTCTCTCGAAGATGGAACGGTTACCATTCGCGATCGTGACACCACGGAGCAGGAGCGTATCAAGATCGATGAGGCCCTGCAGGTGGTGGCTGGCCGGCTGGCTGAGTCTTGACAGGAAAACAATCGATGGCCGATCCCCATCCGGACTTTCGCGCGACGGTAGAGACCTACAGCGGCCCACTTGACCTGCTGCTCTATCTCATCAGGAAGGATGAGGTCGATGTTTTCGACATACCCGTTTCCCGGGTGATCGAGCAATATCACGAGCACCTTGATTTCCTGCGTGATATCGACCCCAACGTCTCCGGTGAGTTCCTCGTCATGGCCGCGCGCCTGATGGAGGTCAAGAGCAAGCTGCTGCTGCCGCGCGAGGTGCTCGAAGACGAAGACGAGGAATACGAAGATCCCCGCCTGGAGCTGGTAAAGCAGCTCCTGGAGTACAAGAAATTCAAGGAGCGCGCGCTGCTGCTCGAGAAGAAGATGGATTCGCACAAGCGGCGCTACGTGCGGCCTCGACAGGAACTCGATATCGACGCCGAAGATGTGACGGAACCACTGCCGCTTGGCAACACCGATGTCTGGGATCTCCTCACGGCCTTCCATCGGATCCAGCTCGTGATCGC
>DODI01000556.1:0-4251 GCA_003509045.1 Planctomycetota bacterium
AATCCAGCACAAAAGCCTGGAACGCGGTCGGCTCGGCCTCGCGCAGCAGCCTGTTGATGCGTCCGCGCGCCTGGGTGCTCTCAGCCACCGCGGCCGCTTTTTCTCCGGAAAGTTTCTGCAGGGTCTGGAACTGTTTATCGAGACCATCGAGCGTCTTGTTGGCGTTGGAACCACGTATGTAGCCATCGGCCAGCTTCCCGCAAAGCAGAAGCACCAGCAGGGTCGCCGCCACGATCAGGAAACGGGTCCTGTCGCGGAAGGTCTGCCGATCGCTGTATCTCTGCGGGAGGATATTCAGGAGCACGTCGCGATCGCCGGAACGATCTCTCTGGAGACCGATGGTGCTCAGGCCGAGCCCCGTGGTATAGCTGCCGCTGTCGTCCTCATCAGAAGCTCCGGCAGGGTCAAAGACCTCAAAGGGGATCTTACCGAGTCCTGTGCTCAGATAGCGCGGCAAGCCATTCAGCCTCATGCCGCCGCCTGAAAACCACAGCCGCGTAACACCCGGGATCTTGACCCCCGCCTGGCTGCCGCCTACCCGAATGGAGGACTCCAGCATACCCAGCAGCTGCCCGGCAGCCGTGCGCAACGGACGAATCGTGCAGTCATCGACTCCCTTGGCGCCCTCAGTGATTCCTCCGCGTTGTTTTTTCACCACCTCGGCCTGGCTCAGCTCAGCTCCAAGATCCTGAGCGAGCGCCTCGGTAAACTGGTCTCCTCCGAAGGTCGTGCTCCTGGCGAAAACAAGCCGGTTGTTCAACACCAGAGCGACATCGAGACTGCTGCGACCGAGATCGGCGATCAGCACCAGGTCATCATCGGGAGAATCAAGATCGGCCTTGGTGGAGACGAGCTCCCAGGCTCCGTAAATCGCCAGCGGCGCGGGAACGGCACTTGCGACAAGGATGCCTTCAGCCTCGAGAGCTTCCAGGATGGCTGAGAGACCCTCCTCCCGGGCAAGGCCGAGGAGGACCGTCCTCTCCCCATCGTCACGAACAGCGGGGAGCTGCTTGAAATCATGGGCGAGAACCTCTCCCATGCGGTCCGCTACCGACTCGACCTCGTACTTCATGATCAGCCCGAGCCGGGAGGGAGGCATCGGCGGGACATGGTTGTATCGCAGGATCGCCTCTTCTCCGCCAAGCCCGAGCGTCACGCCATTGAAAGAGATACCCGCAGCGGCCATCCCCTCGGCCAGGGCGGCCGCGACACTCTCGGGCTCCTGCCCTTCCAGGCGAACCCGCGGAATCGAGACACTGCGAACGATCTGCGCAGCCGCTCCGTCGATCTCAACCTCTACGGCCTTGATCGAATCACGCCCAAGATCAACTCCAGTAACTGTCCTTCTCATCGCCTTCTCTCTGTTCTTTTATTCATCACTGTCCAAGCTTGATCTTATTCACGGCTTCCCTGCGGGTATCGAGCCTCCCCTTGAGATTCACCGCGTCCTTGTAGAGCTGGCTCTCCTTGTCAGCAATTCCAAGCAATAACTTCAGGCAGGCTCCGGCTATACCGAGCTGCTGATTCTCCATCGCCTCCTTGGCCCTGGCGATCAGCTCCTCCTGCTGCGTCTTGATCTTTCCAACCGACGCTGAGCTGCGTATGCTATCGAGCTCAGCCAGGAAGCCGCCCACCGAATCGCCGGCCCGGGTATTGGCATAGCGACTCGCCAACAGCTTCCCACGCGAATATAGCGACCGGTAGATCACCTCCGAGGGGTTGCTCCTGTAGGCATCCCGGCCGACGTCGAGATCACTCACCACCTTCGCGGCATCGCCGTTCCACTGGGCTATCCTCTTCTTTGCCCGCTCGATCTCGACGGTCTGCAGAGGGTAGCGTGTCTCCAGGCCATCGAGAAGATCCAGCGCTTCGCTGGCGATTCCATCGCCGAACAGTCGTTCAGCCTCGGCCAGGACCATCTTCGCCGCCTGCGCTTCCCGCCGGGAGCCGTGGCTGAAGGTCAATCCAAGATCACTGGCTCCATCAGCCGGAACGACCACCAGCAGCCAGCGATCAGCAATAACCGGATGCTTCATCGAGGAGACCTTCACCGTATGGGTGAACTCCATCGAGGTGCGAAAGGCTCCATCTCCTGCAACCATCTCATCGAATGGCCCCCCGGAAGCCTCCGAGAGGATGAAGTCGGCTCCGGTGCGCGGACCGTGCGCGACGAGCTTCAGCCCGGGGTCATGGGAGCTGAAATAGAGCACCAGCGCTCTCTTCGCATCTGCCTTGCCTCCCTGCGTCTCGAGCTGCCATCGCAGGGAAACGCTCGATGAATCGGAGCTGATGATGTTTTCAACCGCGATCCACTTGCGCTCCTGCAGATCGGGGACCTCGGTGGGCGCAATCTGCGTCCCATCCTCCCCCGAGCGAAGCTCGGGATCGGTCAGCTTGGGCCCAATAGCATTCGGGTCACGGCTGATATCGAGTCCCGCCCAGAAGGACGAGAATGTGATTCGCTTGCCCCGGCGGAGGCTGAAAATACCAGGGCTGTCCATACCGACCACCAGGGCCTCAGCCTGTCCACCAGCCTTTCGTTCCAGACTCGCGGCGCCTCCGGCTATGGCTTCGTCCTCGGCGAGCTCCGCCTTGGCGAAGTAGACCTGGTCAAAACAGGCCTTTCCGGAACCAACGAGGAAACATGAAATTCGCGCCGAGCCGGCTCCGGCTGGAGCCTTGATCACCTGGCTGACATCCAGCTCGACCTCACCGCCACCCGTCCCCCTGACCGGCGCGGAGAAACTCCGCCCGACCAGCTTTTCTCCATCCCCTGCGCGAAGCCACTCGACCATCAGCCCGGCAAGAAAGGCTCCCCTGTTGGTCACGAAACCCTCGAGAAGGAATTGATCACCCGGGGCCACCCTGACGAGCTCTCCCTGGGCCGCGGAATAGACCTTCGAGTCATCTGCGCCCGCTCCGCCGACAAGCTCCATGGCGTAGTTGCCGCCGCGAATGCCCCGGTCCTTGACCCGGCGCAGGAGGGAGTCGGCGCCAGCCTCCCAGCCGACCACGAGGTCCTCCCTTGATCCTTCGGGAACCAGATCTTCAAACGACCAATTGTTAATCTTATTCGCATCCGCCACGGGGTCGACGATTTCTACCGCGAGGAGCCGCTGAGCCACATCGACACAGAAGTAGGCGCTGACGACCACGATCATCACGAGTGCCACGGCCGAGCCGATCTGCTGCAGTGCACCACCCTGGCCCAGGGAATCGACGTCGACGTTGAGCTTCATGGCCTCCGACGGCTCACCCTTGGCGACGACCTCATCTCGCTTTGCGGTCTGCCTCTCGGCCTTCCGGGAAGAAGCTGCGCGCAGGCGATCATCTTCAATACGTACATCGAAAATATGTGTGCCGACGGTAAGCCTGCTGCCATCTCCAATCACTCCCGCATTCTTGACCTTCCTCTCGTCGACGAGAACGCCATTCTTGCTCCCCAGGTCCTTCACCGCGAGAACGCCATCTTTTTCCACCAGCTCGGCATGGTGTCCCGAGGCTCTCTGATCGCTCAAGGTCAGGTCGCAGCTGGAGCTTCGCCCGATGGAGAAGGGAAGGCTCTGGACCTTGATATTCTCATCTTCCAGCTCACCGACTACCTGCCGCAGCGAGAGAACAGCTCCTCCCTCCCGCCCGCCAGGATCTTCGGCGGCGGAATCCGGGATATCGGCCTCCTCGGCCTTCCCCGTCTCGATCTCTTCGAGCGCCCCCCCGGCCTCAGTCGTTTCAACCTCGAGGAGAAGGTCATCTGCGTCGGACGAATCTTCTCCCGCATCCGCCTGCGAACCCGGCTGCTCAACAACCGGCTCGGGGGAGCTTGAAACGGAGCACTTGTCATAATAGAAGCTGGTAGAACCAATCGCGAACTTGTCGCCAGGATCGAGGAGAGTCCTCTTGACGGGCTCCCCGTTATAGCTGGTCCCGTTTGAGCTCCCGAGATCCTCGAGAACGGCCCCCTGGGGCGTCTCTGAAACACTGCAGTGCTTCCGCGACGAACGTACATCATCGACCACCAGGTCGTTGGTTTCTCCACGTCCAATGAAAACTACAGGGCCTTCGAAATCCAGCTCCCTGGGTTCCTCTCCGCCCTTCTGTACAAACAATTTGATAGCCATTCAACTCACTCCCCGCGAAGGGTGTTTTTCAATTTCCGTTATTCAACCCGGAATCGGCTCCGGATTCCCGTCTCAAAGCGTACTTGAGTATTTTTGCATCCAGGGTAGGACGCGAGATTCCCAGCATCTCAGC
>DODI01000305.1:0-1320 GCA_003509045.1 Planctomycetota bacterium
CTTCAGGCTCTGTTTCCAATTGACCGCGTTGTCCTGGCTCAACTTTTTCTGAACCTTGACGAAGATCTCCGGAAGCGACAGCTCCTGCTGCTCCTTCCACCAGAGATCCCATCCCTTCGGGGTAGCGAAGCCTAGTCTCAACCGCTCGCGTAGCTCCTTGAGATAAAGGGGCGTGGAAGCCGGATACTTTTCCTGGTTTAGAACCATTCCAGCGATCACGTGTGACAGGAAGAGCTTCCCATCTGATTTCCACAGGATCTTGCTTACATCCTCGAGGACAGGTGGAGGCGGGGGAGGGTTCTGCTCAACGATCTCACAAAGTCGCTGAATAGTTGAAAGCTGCTGCCCAGACGGCCCGTTTCTCCCGGCCCCTGGATGCGTTCTCTTTTCCTGCTCTACAAGGGCCCCGAAGGCATCGACGACGGACTGGCGAAGTCTCTCGCTTCCCACCCCGAGAAGAGGCAACAGCAGGTCGGAAAAACCCGAGGTCGTGGCGGCCGCGCCTCGGATCTCGAGGGAAATAGCTCCGATGATCCTCAAGGCGACAACATTCCAGCTCGCTGCCTTTCCAGGATTTGCGAAGCGGGCAGGATCGAGAATCTCGGAAAGAAATTTCCTCGAAGGGCCGGGAGGCCTCCTGTTCTCCTGCTTCATCCACTCAAGCAGCTTATAGGCCTCCAGCTCACCAAGCCTGTCATCGTCGCCAGCAAGCTTGGCTATATCGATCTTGAGTCCCTCGGCAAGCGCTTTCAGATCACCATACCGGGCGTCCTCCACTTCCTGCCCCTTCGCGAAAGCGGCGAAAACAGCGGTTCCCGCGAGGGCAGCCACCAGGACCAGGATTCGGACTTTAAATCGCCTCATTGGGCTCCAGCAGTAAAACCGATTACCAGGCATGCCTCCAACAGGCACGCGCAAGAACAGGAACACAGACCTTGCATCCGCAGCCAGGAAGCTCCGATGGCCTTCAAAGCGAAAGGCCAAACCAGAGAGCCGGGAACGCACAGCCCCTGTGGCGACATCGGTCCCTCAGCCAGACAGCCATGGCACTCAAACTCCAGCCCGAAGAAAACCATCCAGGCTGCCAGGATGACAATAACTGTCAGCATTCATTCCAATGCCGGCAAGCAATCACCGCGCTGAACGCTACCGGGAAAACCATCGCAACATGCCTGCCTACGGTACTCCCGAGCCTCGTGATTATAGTCCACCATCGGAAAAGTGTCTACGAATCACAGCCTGGATCGGCTCTCAGGAGAGAAGTCCGGCACCAAAGTCATCGTTGGAATCAGAGTCACCGGATGACTCTGATTCTTCCTC
>DODI01000305.1:1670-1790 GCA_003509045.1 Planctomycetota bacterium
GTCTTCGTCTTCGTCCTCTTCGTCGTCTTCTTCGTCTTCTTCCTCTTCGTCGTCGTCTTCGTCTTCCTCTTCGTAGTCTTCGTCTTCCTCTTCTTCGTCGTCGTCTTCGTCTTCGTCGTC
>DODI01000305.1:2095-4019 GCA_003509045.1 Planctomycetota bacterium
TCGTCTTCGTCTTCGTCGTCTTCTTCTACCGCTTCTTCTCCGTCGTCTTCTTCTCCGTCGTCGTCATAGTTTTCGTCCTCTTCATCCTCATCGTCCTCTTCATACTCCTCCTCATCTCCCTCCTCGTACTCCTCCTCATCGTCCTCTTCGTACTCCGCCTTCCCTGTCTCCGTGGAGGCGGACGGCTCCTCCTTGCCTGAACTCCTCTCAGTCGTTTCATCGTCAATATCATCAGGCTCGTAGGTCGTCTCCCCCTCGCGATCAAGCTCAGCGTGATACTCATCGAGTACCTGGCTCTGCAATCGCTCCCTACATTCGGAATTAATAGGATGAGCTATATCCGCATGTGACTTTCCCCTGCCATCATCATCCTCTGAACGAACGACAGGCAATTTCCCACCGCAATCATTGCAGAACTTCGCGCGCATATAGTTCTTGCAGTTGCAGCGACGGCACTTCGCGGTCATCTTCCGACTGGGCATGGCGACGAAGGCCCCCTTCGTGCCATCGATAATTTTCAAGTCCCTAATCACGAAGCAGTCGTCGATCGTTATGCTGCAGAAAGCTCGAAGCTTATCACTACTCAAATCAACCAGTTTGATACGAACCTCAGTGATCTCCATCAGAAGATTCCTTTCACTCAACCCAACAAAATGATCGACAGAGTCATAGCTCAATGCACAAAAACCACCGAAAACAGCCACGAATCGGCCCATCCGGGAGAAAAAGTACAAAAACCCGCGCTACGATTCGAGAATCGCAGACCAGCTCGGGACGTTGATAGCCGTCAAAACCCTGGTGCCATCGGGCACCGCACCCTTGAGACTGTCTCTCATCGAAACAGCGTCATCGGCGTTGTCACACAAACCGAAAAAAGTTGAGCCGCTGCCTGACATTAAAAACCCGCGGAACCCTTCCGCTGCGAGCAGACCCTGTACCTCTGCGAGTTCCGCAAAGAGGCCGCACGCTACCGTCTCAAGACGGTTGAACAGCAACTCATCATTAGCAAGCGCTTCGACAATCGAAGACCGCAGGATGCTATCTACGCCTGCCTCTGTAGTCAAGGTCATATATTTATTAGCTTCTAATTGGTCGAAGGCCTCATATACATCCCGGGTCGGAACTTCGATTGCCGGACATACCAGGACGTAGTGGAACGTTCCGGCCGGTTCAAAAACATCGTCAAGGGGGGTTACAATCTCGCCCCTCCCCCTGCACCGGGCCGTGCCTCCACTGAAGAAGAAGGGCACATCGGATCCGAGCTGCGCGCCGAGATCCAGCAGGCGTTGCGGGTCGACCTGGAGCCCGAATAATTTTCTCAGACCGATGAGGGTCGCGGCCGCATCGCTCGAGCCGCCGCCGAGACCTGCGCCGCAGGGAATGGACTTTCGAAGAGTTATGCGGACCCCGGAAGGAAACGCCCCCCCCACCTCCTGGAGAAGACCTTCGGCCGCCTGGTAAACAATATTCTTCTTCCCCGCGGCGATGCCCTCCTCAACCAATTCGATGCCCTCCCCGGGAATCGGAATGAATTCAAGTTCATCGTAGAAGGATACGGCCTGGAAGATGCTGTCGATGGGATGGAAGCCATCCTCCCTGAGCTTCCCTACATCAAGAAAGAGATTCAGCTTGGCCGGAGTTCTGACTACCAGCCCCTCTCCTGAATGATTTAATTCCATCAAATAACAAGCCTCCGAGAAAAATCTCTCAGCTCCCTCCCTCGCTACCGGGCTCCACCTGATCCGAAGCGCCAGCATCCTGGACCTGAATGTTATCGATCAATCTCACTTCATCAAAGATGACCGCCAGCGCCACCAGGACACCCTCCCCGGAAGTGTTCAAGACCTGACCAGGGAACTCGCCTAGGGTAGCCGCCGAGAGGACCTCGACATACTCGAGCTCACACCCGGCAACACCATCGAGC
>DODI01000257.1:0-3071 GCA_003509045.1 Planctomycetota bacterium
CGCCTGATGAAACGTCTCGGTGACCAGGCCACCTATCCCATCTCCGGCTATACGACGAGTGTGGATTGGGCGGCAAGCGCGGTGATCGAGTTCATGTATTTCGACCTGGTGCTGGTGCGGAGAATGACGCCTGAGAAGGCCGCCCGGCAAATCAGGACGCTTTTTCCCATAGCCGGGAGCAAAGCTATACCCGGGGCTGTCCTGCCGCCGGCCGGGTTCCGTATCCTGGCTCCGCCATCTCCGGAAGCCAGCACAAGGAAGGCTGCCGGGAAGAAAGACCCGGCAACCAGCCCTGGCCAGGTTCCCCCGAAGCGATAAAAGTAACAACGGCCCGGCAGCCTGCAGAGAGAGTTGTGACACTATGAAAAACCTGGCCCTGTCATTCGTGCTTTTGGCCATCTCCTTGTCGAGCAGCCAGGCGGCGGATTCGTTCATCCACCCCGGCCTGCTTCACAGTCGCTCGGACATCGAGCGAATGAGGGCTGGCGTAGCCGCCAGAACAGGGCCGATCTTCGAGGGTTTCAAGGTTCTCGAGAAGAGCACCTACGCCAGCCTCGACTACAGGATGCGGGGGCCCTTCCCCGAGTGGGGGCGGGCGCCGAATATCCGCATGGGTGAGGCCGTCAGTGATGCCATCGCGGTCTACCAGCACGCGCTGATGTGGGCGGTTACGGGCAGGAAGGCCCATGCCGAGAAGAGCATTCACATGATCAACGCCTGGGTTGGCTCGCTGAAGAAGGTCACGGGGATCGATGGCGTGCTCGCCTCCGGCCTGCAGGGCTTCATGTTCGCCAACGCGGCGGAGCTGCTGCGCTACACCGACTCTGGATGGTCAGAAGAAGAGGCGAAGCGCTGTGGACAGTGGTTCCTCGATGCCTGGGACCCGACCATCGAGCACTACGCCTACTTCGCCAACGGCAATTGGGAGACCGCCGCCCTGCAGAGCCGCGTGGCGTTCGCGGTGTATTGCGACAAGCGCGAAATGTTCGAGGAGACGATGCGCTACGCCGTGGCAGGCGCCGGCAACGGCAGCATCCCGCATATGATCATCAACGAAAGCGGCCAGTGCCAGGAAACCACCCGGGCGCAGCACTACGCGCAGCTCGGAATCGGCCTGCTGGCCTGTGCCGCCGAGGTCGCCTGGAACCAGGGAGTTGACCTCTACGGCTGGGGCGACAACAGGATTCTCAGGGGCTTTGAGTACACGGCGAAGTACGGGCTCGGGGAGGAGGTGCCCTTCGTGCACTACCTCGACCGCACCGGAAAATACGGGCGCGGTGGGCGGCATAAGAACTACACCGAGATCTCGAAAGTCAGCCGCGGCAGTTTCGGGGCTATTTTCGAGAGGGTCCTGAATCACTACTCAAGCCGTCGCGGGATCCCGGCTCCTTATTCGGCTCGTGTCGTCAAAAAGCTGGAACCGGAGGGCTTCAACCGTGACCACGTAGGCCTCGGGACCCTCTCGCATCGGCGCGACGCGGTCAAATCGTCGAAGGCGGTGAGGCTGCCCGGCGTCCCGGCCGGGTTTGTTGCCAGGAGCCTCAATGGGGGCACGCAGCTTTCCTGGGTGCGGTCTGTTGACCCGGTTGGCTGTACGGATGCCACGAACTATACAGTGAGCCGGTCACTGAAGACCGGGGGGCCTTACGAGGAGGTCGCCTCGGGTCTCAAGACTCCTGTCTTTCTCGACTCAACGGCTAAGAAAGGCGAGCTCTATTACTATGTCGTTACTGCCGGCAACGAGATCGGCACAAGTGCCCCGTCAGTTGAGATTCCTGCCAACGCGGGGCTGCCGGGTCCCTGGCTGAGCGCCGATATCGGCAAGGTCACGATCCCGGGCTACACCGAGTACAACGGCAGGAACTTCACCCTCGAGGGCGAAGGCCACGACATCGGCGGCAAGGCCGATGAGTTTCACTTCGTCTACGCGCCGATGTCCGGCCAGGGTACGATCACGGCGCGCATAGTGCGTCCGATGAGCTCACAGTGGACCAAGCCCGGCGTGATGATGCGAAAGACCCTCGATGCCGACTCCCTGCACGCCTCGGCTCTGCTCCTGCCGCATTGGAGCGGCGCGCTTGTCTCGCGCAAAGAAAAGGGAGGCGAGACAAATACGGGCAGCCTGAAGCAGCTCAGCGAGGCCCACGTCATCAAGAAGAACCGCCTCAGCACTCCCTATTGGGTGCGGCTGATCCGTTTCCGCAACACCTTCACCGCCTACATGTCGCGCGACGGCTTCAAGTGGAAGAATCTCGGCTCCGTCGAGCTCGATATGGGCCATACTTTCTACGTTGGGCTGCCTGCCTGCTCCCAACTCGAAGACGTGACCACCACGGTCACCTACGACAGCATCAGCATCCCCAGCTGGCGCATGCCGATAGAGGGGCGGCTCATCTCTGCTCGCCCCGAGCCCCGCTGGCACAAGAAGCCTTGGCTTGAGCGCCACCTGGCCATGAACGAACGCGCCAAAGAGGGCAACGTAGGCCTCCTCATGATCGGCGATTCCATCACCCACTGGTGGGACAAGGCCGGCAAGCCGGTCTGGGATGAGTACTACGCCAGGCGCAACGCTCTCAATCTCGCCATCAGCGGCGACCGCACAGAGCATGTCCTTTGGCGCCTCGAAAACGGCAACATCGATGGCATCTCACCGAAGCTCGCCGTCCTCATGATCGGTACCAACAACCACATGAGCAGCGCGCCGTCTTACACCGCCAACGACATTCGCCTCATCGTGAACCTGCTTCGAACGAAACTGCCCACCACAAAGGTCCTCGTTCTCGCCATCTTCCCCCGCGGCGGCAACGACGACGACACCGCCCGCCAGAGGAACATGAAGGTCAACAAGATGATCTCCGTTCTCGCCGACGGCAACATGGTCCACTATCTCAACATGAACGAAACATTCCTCACCGGCCGCCGCCTCCGCGGAGACCTCATCCCCGACGGCACCCACCCCAACGAAAAAGGCTACGCCGCCTGGGCGAAGGCTCTGGAGCCCACCATCGAAAAACTGATGAGTGAGAAGTAAGGAGCTATGCCTTCTCACTGGGGGTCAGAAGGTCGTAGGT
>DODI01000281.1:0-2852 GCA_003509045.1 Planctomycetota bacterium
CCCTTGCCTGGCTCGGAAAGAATGACCGGGGGCGGGAAGAGCACCTGCGCCTGCGTGACGGGATGTTGATGGTCAAGCTCCCGGCGGGCCGCTTTGAGCAGGGAGACACCTTCTTTGATTTCGGCGGCGACGAGCTGCCGGTACACCCCGTAACGATCACCCGACCCTTCCTGCTGGCGAAGTTCGAGGTGAGCAACCGGCAATACCGGAGATTTCTCCAGGCCACAGGCTGCGGTGGCCCTCTCTGCGGGGACTGCAACGACACCTGGGACTACACCGGCACGGGCGCAGAGGATTACGATGGCTGTCACTATCCCGAGGGAGAGGCCGGGTTGTTCTGGGCTCGCAACGGCGATTACTTCGAGAACCCGGCTTTCGCCGACCACCCGGTGGTCTGGGTCGACTGGTTCGATGCGGTCGCCTACTCGCGCTGGGCGAACGCCGAGACCTCCGCCGACTGGGAAGACTTCCACAGCTACGGGCTGCCCACCGAGGCGCAATGGGAATACTCGGCGCGTTGGCGCGGACAGGACGCTCTCCCGGGACGCTACCCATGGGGAGGCGGCGAGGGGCGGTTCAACTCTCCGGAAAACATCAACCTTGAGCTCTGCAACCACGACGACAGCCTCGGCCGCGCCGATACCGTCTGCAGCCGCCCGGCCGGCCGCTCCTGGTTCGGACTCTACAACCAGGCCGGAAATGTCTATGAATGGACCGCCGACTGGTACGATGCCGACGCCTACTCGGCCACCCCCAGGACAGATCCCTTCTCGAGCAGCGGCGCCGACTTTCGGCAGCTGCGCGGCGGCGGGTGGTTCGGCCCCCCCCTCAGCGTTCGCAGCTCCTACAGATGTAAATTCAGGCCCCAGGATGCCGATGTCGATGTCGGCTTCCGGCCCGCGGCCCGGGCTCCCTGAAAGTTTCCTTTTTCCTGAAACTTGCCGTTTCTTTCGCAGTCTGTTAGAGCGTAGGGACTGCAATCAAACCTGAACCAGGAACTGGAACGGCATGCTGAAACCGAATAACCGGCGCGAGCCTCGGGCTGGGACCCGAAGCCATCTCCTCCTCCTCTGCGTTTTCGTGAGCTTCACGCTTCTCGGCCTCTTCGCCCTGGATGCCGCAGCGCAGAAATCCGCTGAAAAAAAGAAGAGGCCCGACGGACTCGAGCTCGAGCTTGTTGAAGGCGGCGAGCTGGCCGCCCCGGAAGAGGTGAAGAAGAAGACCCCCTCGGAACCGCTGGGCGAAAAAGAGACCCAGGCCGTCATCGAGCGCCTGGGAAAGAAGGCGCCCGAGGCGAAAGAAGAGAAATTCGCCTTCCCCAGCTCGACCCTGCCGCCCCCGGTGACCGGTACGAAGATCAAGTCGGTGTTCCCACCGCCGCTGAAGGTGCCGGGAATCAAGATTCCCGCGAATCCCGAGATCGAGGTGCTGCGCTACCAGCCGGAAGGAAGCCTGCCCCTGGCATCCCATCTCAGCGTGACCTTCTCCGAGGCGATGGTGGCGCTGGATACGCATGAGTCCCTCGCCGGCGGAGAGCTGCCGGTCATACTCACGCCCCCGGTCAAAGGAATCTGGAGATGGGTCGGAACGAAGACCCTGTTCTTCGAGCCCGGGGGGACGAAAGGGAAGACCCGCTTCCCCATGGCATCCATCTACAAAGTAGAGATCCCCGGTGGAACCAGGAGCGCCGGCGGCGCAAAGCTGAAGAAGAAGATCTCCTGGACCTTCAGCACTCCCGCGCCGACTATCGTCTCCGCCCATCCCCAGGGCGGCCCGAAGCGAATCGACCCGCTGATGGTCCTGGTCTTCGACCAGCGAATCAACCCCGATGCGGTCCTCGAATACATCACCGTCCAGGCCGGCACGAAAAAATACGTGCTCCGAAGGGCTACCGATGCCGACCTCGCCGCTGATGCGCGGGCGAAGAAAATCTTTTCCGCGGCGGCCGAAGACCGCCGGGTAGCCTTCGTCGCAACTGAGCGTTTTCCCACCTCCGCCACCGTACGCATCCAGGCCGGCAAGGGCCTTCCCTCCCTCGAGGGTCCGCTGAAAACAACCAAGGTGCAGGCTTTTTCCTTCCGCACCTTCGCGCCGCTAAAGGTTACCGAACACCAGTGCTACTGGAACAACCACCAGAAGAAGGAATGCCCGCCCGGGCAGCCGATGCTGGTCTACTTCAACAACAATATCGACGCAAAGGTCTTTGATCCCTCGCAGGTCAAAATCAAACCCAAGCTTGACGGGAAGCAGATCAACATCCATGGCAATCGCCTCCACATCCACGGCCGCACCCGACCGCGAACCGCCTATACCGTGACCCTGAAGCCGTCGATTAAGGACGTCTTCTCCCAGGAGCTCGGCAAAGAGGCCTCCCTCGCCTTCTCCTACGGCAAGATGTCCGAGAGGCTGTCCTCCAACTCCGGCAGCCTGGTGGTGACCGACCCGGCCGGCCCGCCGAAGTTCTCGATCTATACGATCAATCACGACACGGTTCACCTCGATGCCTACCGGGTGAATCCGGACCAGTGGAGCGCCTACAACAACTTCCTGCGGGAGTACCGCAAGAAGAACTCCAAGGCCGTTCCTCCGGGAGAGAAGCTCTACTCCGGCGAGGTCGACATCAAGGGCGCCCCTGATGAGCTGACGGAAACGGCCATCGACCTGCGGCCCGTCTTCGAAGAGCTCGGAGGGCAGGTCATCCTCGTCATCCGCAAGAACGAGAAGAACGAGCTGCGGACGGCGGTCATCACCTGGGCCCAGCGCGCATCCATCGCTATCGACGCCTTCGTCGATGCCGGCAAGCTCCTGGTCTGGACCAGCGCCCTCGCCGATGGAGCGACCCTTGAAGGGGT
>DODI01000363.1:0-3107 GCA_003509045.1 Planctomycetota bacterium
CTGCTCATCTCCGGCAATCGAAGATGGGGTTATCTACTACATCAGCAATCGCTGTGAGCTGGTCTGTGCTGATATCGAGGGCTTCCGCGATGGCGAAAATGATGGGCCCTATAAGGACGAAAAATACACCAGCAAGCTCGATGGGGACTTCATCTGGGTCCTTGACATGCTCAACGAGTTTGGCGTTTTCCCCCATAACCTGGCAACGTGCTCGCCCCTTGTCGTTGGAGACCTGGTCTTCCTGATTACATCCAATGGAGTTGAGCGTGACCATATCGCCATCCCTAACCCCAGGGCGCCCAGTTTCCTCGCCGTAAATAAGAAGACCGGCGAGATGGCCTGGGGCAGTAACGCGCCAGGCGATGGAATTCTTCACGGACAGTGGTCCTGCGCGACCTACGGCGTGGCCAATGGAGTTCCCCAGGTGCTCTTTCCGGGAGGAGATGGCTGGCTCTATAGCTTCAAGCCGACAGATGGAGATCTCCTGTGGAAATTTGATCTCAACCCGAAGGATTCTAAATGGGAGCTGGGAGGTCTCGGGACACGGAATAATATTATTTCCACCGCTGTCATGCTTGGTGATCTCGTCTATCTTGCTGTAGGTCAGGACCCGGAGCACGGAGAGGGTATCGGGCATCTCTATGCCATTGATGCAAATGGCGCAGCCGGAGATATCACCGGGAAGGCCAAGATCTGGCATTACGGCGGCGAGGAATTCAAGCGAACGATCTCCACTGTCGCCATTGCGGACGGCCTGCTGTATATCTCTGACCTGAGCGGCTTCCTGCATTGCCTCGACGAAAAGACCGGCAAGCCCTATTGGGTTTATGACATGCTGGCTGCCGTCTGGGGGTCGCCCACGGTCATTGATGGCAAGGTCTTTCTTGGCGATGAGGATGGAGATGTCGTGGTGCTGGAGCACGGCAAGAAGATGAAAGTCATCAGTGAAACCAATATGGACAACTCGGTCTACACCACCCCTGTCGCGGTTGACGGAGTCCTCTATATCGCCAACAGGACCACCCTGTTCGCCATCTCCGAGAAAAAGAACTGAAAAGAAAACAGGCTCGCACGTGACCGAAACAACCGAAAGTTTAGAAGCAACCGCTGAGCAGGCTCAGCATGCGGCGGGGGAGCTTGACTCCTGGGTTCGCGAGGTTGTCGATTGGCACTTCAGCCCTGAAACGGGCTGCCCCTTCTGGCTCGATTACGCCGAAAATCTTTCCTGGGACCCCCGCGAAGAGGTTCGGAGCTTCGCCGACCTGTCCCGCTTTGATGCGTTTGAGGACGAATGGCTGCGGGGCGGTCCGGTTGAGCGGTGGGTCCCGAAGGGCCTTGCTGGAAAGCCCATCTACATCTTCGAGACAGGCGGGAGCACGGGCCTTCCCAAGAGCCGGATTTCCAGTGAAGATTTCAGGATCGATTATGAGCTGTTCAGCAAGACGCTCTCTGATGAGAGCTTCCCTCCCGGCTCGGACTGGATCTCTCTCGGGCCCACAGGCCCCAGGCGGCTTCGCCTGGCCGTAGAGCACCTTGCCCAGCATCGGGGAGGCATCTCCTTCTGCCTCGACATGGATCCAAGGTGGGTTGTCAAGTGCCTCAAGCGAGGTTGGATTGAGGGCGCCCAGGCCTATAAGGATCACGTGGTAGATCAGGCTCTGACCATTCTCAGGGCTCATCCGAATGTAAAATGCATGTTTACGACTCCCAAACTCCTCGAGGCTCTATGCGAAAAGGTCGACATCGGACGGCTTGGAATAACCGGTATTTTCTGCGGCGGGACTGAAATGGATGAGGCCTTCCATCGGAAGGCCAGAGAAGAGCTCGTTCCCGGGATAGACTTTGTCCCTACCTATGGAAATACGCTCATGGGGCTCGCCTGTAATCGACCCTATGTGCCTGGCGGCGGATACGCCATCACCTATTTTGCGCCTCAACCCAGGGCGGTTCTTCAGGTTGTTCAACCGGACTCTCCTGCTGATGTCGTAGGCTACGGCGAGCTCGGCCGGGTCAAGCTCACGACCCTTACCAAGGAGTTTTTTGTCCCCGGCTTCCTTGAGAGAGATGAGGCCTATCGGTCCGAGCCGATTTCCGCCTACCCCTGGGACGGGGTTCGCGATGTCAGGCCCTTCGGCAGCCTGGAGCAGAATGTCGTGGTCGGAGTTTACTGACCCTGGCGCCTGAATTTTCTCCAGCCTTACATACAGATAGTTATAGGGGCGCCTGCAAGACCCGGTTAACGCCGCCTGAAATACATGTCGAAGGATCTTCTAGATAAATACTCATCCACACGAATCGTTGCCGGCCCCGGCAGCCTTGCTCAGCTAGGGAAGCTGTCAAAGGAGCTTGGTGCCGCCAGGGTCCTGGTCGTTTCAGATCGAGGGGTGGCATCGGCTGGGCACACCCAGCGCGGACTGGATTCACTTGAATCGGCAGGCCTTGCGGTCGATCTATATGATGGAGTGGAAGAGAACCCTACCACGATCCACGTTGGCGAGGGGCTTGAGCGAGCAAACGCCTTCAGGCCAGACCTGCTGGTCGGCCTTGGCGGAGGCAGCGCCATGGACTGCGCCAAGGGCATCAATTTCGTTTACAGCTGCGGCGGTTCGATGGCCGACTACCATGGCGTTGGAAAGGCCACCTCCGAGCTCTTGCCCATGATCGGGGTTCCCACGACCTCAGGGACAGGGAGCGAGACCCAGTCATTCGCGTTGATTTCCGATGCCGCGACCCATCAGAAGATGGCCTGCGGCGACAAGCGAGCCTCATTCAAGGCGGCCATACTCGACCCCCTCACCACGGTCACCCAGCCGGTGCAGGTCACAGCCGCCACAGGAATCGATGCGATCTCCCATGCGGTTGAATCCTATGTCACCCGGCAAAGAAACGATGTGTCCAAAAAACTTTCAGTAGAGGCCTGGAACCTGCTGAGCGGAAATTTTCAAAAAGTGATCGAGCTTCCGGAGGATGTGGAGGCGCGGGCTGCCATGCAGCTCGGGGCGTGCCTCGCAGGGCTCGCTATTGAGCACTCAATGTTAGGGGCCGCTCATTCGGCAGCCAACCCGCTCACCGCGCGTTATGGGGTCATCCACGGCGTCGCTGTCGGG
>DODI01000009.1:0-3149 GCA_003509045.1 Planctomycetota bacterium
GACGTGACCTCCGGCTACATGGGCGGGGCCGTACCGGACCCGACCTACGAACAGATCTGCACAGGCCTCACCGGACATGCCGAGGTCGTACAGATCACCTTCAACCCCGCGGTCATCGACTTCGCCGGAGTCCTCGAGCATTTCTGGAAGCTGCACGATCCAACCACCCTCAATCAACAAGGTAACGATGTTGGAACCCAGTACCGGTCAGCCATCTTCTACCACTCGGAAAAACAGAAAGAGATCGCCGAGGCGTCGATCAAAAAGAAGGACGAGGCCGGGGTTTTCCACTCACCCATCGTCACCGAGGTGAGCGCGCTTGAGAAGTTCTACGAGGCAGAGAAATACCACCAGGACTACTACCGCAACAACAAAGCGGTTCCCTACTGCCAGTTCGTCATCACCCCGAAGCTCGACAAGCTGGGACTCGAGAAATAGGCTCGGCCTCAATCCCCGGGCGTCTGCCTGCCTCGGCGGAGAACCGAGGGGTCCTCGGCATCGAGGCTTGAGCAATTGCCTGGAGCCGTGATGGGATTGCAGCGCGACGGCGTCCCCCCCGGCATCTCGAACCAATAGCTCCGTCCCTTTACAGGCGCTGGGAAATCTCCGGTCAGAAGATGGCTGCCGCTTCGAAGGCCGGCCCGCAGCTTCCGCAGGTTGCCATCGTCTGAGCGTGAGGCTGAGCCGATATTGCTTCCGACGATGATTCCCTTCGCCAGGGCGATAGGTATGTGCCGACTGGATGGGTCATCGATCTTCGCAACCGCCGCGAAGGGGGCATCGAAATCAGCGGGGTTGGCGTGAACAAAGAGCACTCGCCCGTCCAGCGCGCCAGGCCCCCTCTCTCCTCGCAGATAGGCATCGCGTTGACGGCCGCGGTCAAGGAGCATGAACATCGCCCGGCCTCGAACCTGGCCAAGCGTCGGCCAGCCCTCCTCTACAATGGCCTCGCGCACCGAGCCATGGCCGCCCTTGACCAGCGAGGGCGTCACGAGGCGCTCCTCGGGCCAGACCGAGAGGATCTCGGCATCGAGTGCGTCCATATCGAAGATTCCTCCGCCAAGCTCATCCTTAGGCTCAATCCAGATAAAGAGAGGATGATGCCCCGGGTTCGAATCAGACCACCTCTTGAGAACCTTCAGGCAATCGACCAGCAGGGCGCAGGTGCTGCGCGAATCAATCAAGGGAAGGTGGTAGACCTCGTAGCCCCTGGAGGACGGATGGATATCCAATTCGACCGCCCGGACCCCATACTCGCCGAGCTGCACATCCAGGGGAGCCTGTTCATAATTATGTTCGCCAACGAGAGAAAAGGCGGGACGGCGATGGTAGCTGTTGTGGGTCCCCTTGACCTGGAGATGATTCAGCCTCAGCTTGTCATCACGTGAGTAGCCATAGTCCACGGGCCCGGCTGGGCGCGCGACCTCCTCCGCGGCGGGAGGCTCTCTTTGCACGGAAACCCGGCGCTCCATCCCGCAGCCGTACAGCAGGTTCGACAGAATCACCAGCAGCAGGACCCGCGCATCACGACCCACTGAGTTTCTTCTTTGCTCCGGATTTACGATAAGTTCCATCAGGAAGCACCCCGGGAAATTTGTATTTTGGATTTTTGAGAAGGGAATAGATTCCCGGGTCGCCCGCCTTGAGCGCCCTGGGCGTGCACAGCCTCCATTCCCTGGAGATCTCTTCGCACCGATCAGGGTCCTGCTGGGCGCCCAGCAGCGATGTCAATGCCCAGTAGATGTACTCCTGGGTCTGGCAGCGGTACTCGCAGCTTCGATCATCGTAGGTAAACCAGGCCCCGCGAGGATAGCGCTTTGGAACACGGGTAAAATGCCCACCCCTCGCCTTGTCAAGACACCTCGCCAGCTCCGTACCCTTGCGGTCGCCGAAGACCCTCGGATAGGCATTTCCGTAGCCATGCTGGGTGATGAGATGGAGAACCTCCTCCAGGCTGGAATCGAAGCGTCCCCGGCCCGGGTTCGTCTCCTCCGCGTGCTGAAACTGGCCGGCATGAAAGCCCTCCTTGCGCCATCCCTCAGGGTCGATAAGATCGAGCCCCCTGTCAGTAGCGGTCATCATCAGGAAGGCATCTCTCGCCGCGAGGGCCTCTACCACAAGGGGATTGTCCGGCTTGCCATCCTCGTCATTGTCGAGATACTCTGCCATGATGGTAGCTGCGTGGAGCACCTTCGAATCCGGAGTCTTCTCTGTAGCGAAGACATGGACGCCGAAAACATTGACGTATTTCCTGAAGCTCTTGCGAAAGGGATCCAGTCTTCCGGCGGGCACACCGCGCACGATGAGCTCCACCCCCGAGCTCTTCCCATCCTGGGTAAAGACCAGTGAAGGCAGCAGACCGATCACCATGAGCGCGGCGGCTGGCAAACGGAAAGAGAAGACCTTTTGGGGCATGAGTGGGACCTCCCTCTGCGGCTTGGAGAAAAATTGGAAAATAATCTCTTCCGGACGATTATAGGCGAGCGCGCGGAAACCCTCCAACGCTCAGTTGCCGCGCGGACTTTTATCTTATCTCCCTCGCCCCGGAACAATTTCATTTGACCGGCCCCCCATCTTCTTTTCACATCAGGGGTGCACCAGCGAAGCCTCCGCGAACATCGATTTAACAGGCGCCTCTCATGATGAAAGAATCCCCAGGCAACCACCCCACAACACTCCCCGGAAGATATTTTACCGACCAGGAGATCTACGACCGCGAGAGCGAAAGGATCTTCGCCAGGGAGTGGATCTACGTTGGAAGAGAATCGACCATCAGGGAACCCGGAGAATTCTTCATCCACACCCAGGGAAACGAGAGAATCATCATCGTCCGGGATACGGCTGGACAGATCCGCGCCTTTTTCGACCTCTGCAGGCACCGCGGAACCGGGCTCTGCTCGAGCGACGAGGGCAAATTCGGCAAGTACATCACCTGCCCCTACCACGCCTGGTCCTACGCGCTCGACGGGGAGCTTGTCAGCGCTCCCAATATGGATGAGACCGAGGGGTTTCAAAAAGATGACTATCCGCTCAAGTCTGCGGCCTGCGAAACGCTGACGGGGGCGATCTTCATCAATCTCTCCGATGATCCAGCCCATTTCGAAACCCACTTCGCTCCGCTGGAGAAGAGATTCCGGCCCTGGGAAATC
>DODI01000536.1:0-4524 GCA_003509045.1 Planctomycetota bacterium
GGCTTCGTCTGGTTCCAGGGCTTCAACGACCAGTTCTCAGACGCCTTCCGCGACAACTACAAGAGCAACATGATCCACTTCATCAAGGACGTGCGCAAAGAGTACAAGACCCCGAAGATGCCCTTCGTCATCGGCGTCATGGGAACGAGTATCACGAAGGAAAAGGTCGCCGAGAACAAGGTCTCCGTCGCCCAGCGCGAGGCGGCGAAGGCTCCAGAGTTCAAGGGTAACGTCGCCTCGGTCGACAGCTACCTCTACTACGCCGTCGACGCCTACGAGCTCTACAAGAAGGGCTGGTTCGAGCACCTGCACGAGTTCTCGCTCATCGGCAGCGACCGCCCCTACCACTACATGGGCAGCGGCAAGTTCTTCGTCCGCTTCGGAGATGCCCTGGCCGATGCGATGAGCGGCCTGCTGAAGAAATAGCCGACTAGTCGCCCAGCAGCTTCAGCAACCCGGCCGCGGCGTCGGCTCGGTCGATTCCCTTCGCGTTGTCGTGGATCAGAACAGCGTAGCGCAGGCGGAAGGACTCTCCCTTCTTCACCCGGGTGCGGACATAGGGCTCGCGACGCTCCTTCGGCTGCTTCGGGAAGGGATTGATGACGACAACTCCATAGTCCCGGCTGTGGGCCCAGGAAGGCCGCGGATTTCGCGGGGAGGGGACGACGAGAATGCCCACCCGGCGGTCATCGATGAGGCCCGAGTAGTCGATCCATTTCATCTGCCGGCCCCAGGTGCCGCCGCCGTTTTTCCCTCCAGCATCGTTAATGATCAGTCCATTGCCTCCCTTGACGCGAATAGCCGAGGCGACACGGACACCCAGCCCGCTCTCCTCCTGGTCGCCGAAGAAGAAGTCGCGCTCATCGTTTCGAAACTCCGAGTCCCACAGGAGAACAATGCCCTCTTCACTGCGCAGGAAGCGGTAGCGGGCGATCTCCCTGCAGCTCTCACCCTGGCCGTCCTCGGTGAGGTAGCGATTGCGCACCGTAAAGCTCGCCTCCTCGGCCGTCGCGGTGGGATCCTTGAGAAACCCATCGTGCTCAACACGCGCCTTGAGCCGCCAGTAGTCCTGTCCGTCGAGGTGGCCGAAGCCCATCCAGAGCCCCGGGTGCATGAGGGCATGGTCCTTGTCATCCCCTGCTGGTGGAAAGTGGCGCGTCACCTGGATGCCGCCCGGGGTCCTGACGTTGATGAAGCCGCGCCGGGTCAACTGCGGGTGCTCGAGGAGATAGTCGGTGATCCTGCGTCCGTCGAGCCGCAGCTCGAGACGGTCCTTTTCTTTCCTGAACGAGAAGCCCTTCTGCTTCGAGCCGAGATAGGCGACCAGGTCAGCGATCTGCTGCGGGGCAAGGACATCGGAGAGGACCGGCATGGCGGAGATCTCCAGCCTCCTGCGGGCCAGGATCTGCTTCTTGCCGATCTCGGCGACGGTCCCACCCGGAATCGCCAGCTTGACTGCCAACCCGGTCTCCCCGATCACGATACCTGAGAGAACCTGGCCGGATCTCTTCGTGATAGCCTGCATGGCAAAGCCCTCGGTGATCGCCGCGCTGGGTTCGAGGATCGACCGCACCAACAGCTCGGGCTTGATCCTGGAGCCTGCATCGGAAAGATCCGGAGCGAACACATTGCCGATGCCCTCCAGCCGATGGCAGGTCGAGCAGGTCGCCCCATGGCGGCCCAGGAAGAGGTCCCGTCCTCGCCGAACATTACCCGATGACAGCAGGGGCAGCACGTCCCCTGCCACCGTCGGGCGCGCACGCTTTTGAATCAGCCGCGGGCGAATAATAACGAGGTAGTTCCCCTTGCTCGCCTTCACCTCATCGCTGTTGGCTCCGAGCTCGACCCGTCCGGCAGGGTATTCACGCTGGTAGATCTTCATGCGTTCGGCATCGGTGGTGTGGAGAACCAGGTCGAGTGCCTTCCAGCCCTTGCGAACCCAGGCGGGAGGGAGCTCCCCCCTGGCATCGTCGGCGAGAAAGACCGTCGAGGGGTAGAGCAGGTTGAAGCTCAGGGCCGTACCTCCTGTGAGTTCCGCATCGCTGCAGGCCGTCTGGATAAAGGTCTCTCCTTTGAGCTCATCGGGAACATGGGTGACTCGGTACTGGCGATCGGAATAGGCGTTGACGCCTTCAGCGAGGATCGCGAGACGATAGCTGTTCGGGCTGGCCGCCTTGAGCTGCGTCAGCGGCACTGCTGCCGGTGGGAGTGCAGGCCTGGCAGCGACCGATGCATGTAGCGGCCGGCCGCGCTGCTGGTAGCTCGCCTTCCCGCCAAGGCGCCGGCTGGCAAGCTTCGCCGTCGGGGCGTCACTGTCACTCGCCAAAGCCTTGAGACGCCCGGCAGGAAGCAGGTCATCCTCCAGCAGGCCGAGAAGGACAGCACGGCGCACCCCGGCGCTTGCATGCCCCAGCAGGCCCTTGCGTTCTTCCACAGGCAGTCCGACCCTCAACGCTCCCCACACCGCGTAGTAGACCAGCCGGTCCCGTTCGCCCGCAGCCAGTTCGAGCAGCTCAGTTCGACAGTCGGCAACCTGCCCGGCCTGGCGAATGGCCAGCACCGCCTCGAGACGAAGACGCGGCTCGGGGTCTTTGAGAGCCACCCGGGTCTGCGGAAGTAACTTCGCGGCAAGAGCCTGCACCCGCAGGGACTGGATGCGGCGGTTGAGATTACCGTCTACCCAGGTCCCCTCCGGGTCCAGCCGGCCAAGTGTCCACACCGTCCAGGTCTCGAGCGCGCGCGACAGCTTCCCCCCCGCCAGCAGGCCCCGCAGCTTCGCCTGAATTTTTTTTCCGCGGCGAAGAAGCTCCTGCTGCGCGTTGACCCGCCAGGAGGGAAGGTGGCTTCCGAGATCTTCAGTGAGCTCCTTGAAATTCCACCCGGCCGCTGGTTTCGAACGCCTGGCGGCGGGCTGGCCGTACTTTGGCCTGACCCCCTTCGGCCAGAAACGGTAGATCCGGCCCTCGTTTCTCATCTCTCCATCAACCATCTTCGCGCCGTACTCTCGTCCCCAACTGGTGATCCACAGGGCCTCGTCCGGCCCCACCTCGAGATCGACCGGGTTGAAGGCCCGTCCCCCTCCCTCCGGCAGCGAGCGCCCTCCTCCGGCCCGCGCGAAGATCTCAAACGGGGCCTTCGCCGGAACCATGAGCGCCCCCTCCCACCCCGGGCGGTAGACGTAGACCTCGCGGCGCAGCCAGTCGTTGATGAAAAACACACCTCGGTACTTTTCAGGCCAGCTCTCGAGACCGCAATAGATGACTCCCGTTCCAGAGCCTTCGAATAGAGGCCCCGAGGCGGGAACCGTGGGCAGGTGGTCCGTACCCTCCCAGTCATAGCTCCAGGCGTGCCCCCAACCGAAATCGGCGCCATAGAAGGGGGAGAAGATCTTGTCGCCGTGGGTCTGGTCGTTGTCGGTGCCGAGCCAGTTGAAGCCATCGTCAAAGGTGATGTCCCAGGGGTTTCGAAAACCGCGAGAGACGATCTCTAGGTCGGCTCCACCAGGCTCGCAGCGTAGCACCCCCCCGCTCACGCCCCAGTCATCGGCCGGGTCGTGATAGGTTTTCTCGTAGTCGACGGCGCCGGTAACCTTCGGATCGGGAAAAACAGGCGCGCCTGGAGCCTCCACCCCCCAGAGCTCCCGGAAGGGAGCCGGGGCCACCCGCTCGGGCAACTGCGTCATCCCCTTGGAGTTTCCCTTCGACATGTAAAGCCTGCCATCGGGGCCCCAGTTGAGGCCGTGAAGAGCGTGCTCGAGATTGCCGAGGTCAGTATAGACGCGGACGTACTCATCGGCGACATCGTCGCCATCGAGGTCCCGTACCATGGTGAGCTCCGGGGCGTTGGCCACCCACAGCTCACTGCCACGCCATGTCAGTCCCTGGATAGAATTGAAGCCGGTCGCGAAGCGCTTGCGACCATCCGCTTCACCGTCAGCATCCTTATCGAGCAGGATCCAGACCGAGTCTCCCGGGGTATCCGGTTTCGGACTCCTGTACTGGGGCCCCATACCGACACAGGGGCGTCCCCTCGCATCGAAAGTGATGGCACAGGGGTTTCGAACCAGCGGCTCCCTGGCAAAGAGCTTCACCTCGACATCGCCGGCCGGGATGGGGTAGTCCCCCTGTGCGCCGGCGGAGCCCGCCCCCTGCAGCAGGAAGGAGGCGACAAAAAACAGGGGTTTCACTGAGAACCTGGTCATCTGGATCGGGTTAAAGAAAGTTCTAGTTCTGGTCCCAGAGGCGATGGGGATCGTCGAGACGCTTCATCTCAGACTGAAGCAGCGCCTCCATCTCCTTCAGCTTTGCGGCATGAGCCGGATCGCCAGCGAGGTTCACCTGCTTCGCGCCGGGACTCGCCCCCGTCTGCGCGGAGACCTTGCTATCCTGGTGCTGTGAGAGAAACTCGTGCGGATTGTCTTTCAGGTTGAAGAGCTGGGTCTCGCGTACCTTGCCGTCCATGACATCGTACTTGATGAGCTTCCAGTCGCCCTTTTTGACCGAGCGCATGCCGGGCTTGGTGCCG
>DODI01000386.1:0-3802 GCA_003509045.1 Planctomycetota bacterium
GGGGCCGCCGAGATTCCCCGCATTGTAGGCAGAGATGCTCTGCGCCCAGAGAATGGGGATCGCATCCCTGGCGTTGGAGGCGATGATGTTGGCCCAATCGGCCACGCCCGGGCAAGGCAGGTCGAAGCCGCGGCCGTTGTGAGGGTTGTAGGCGTGGTAGCAGTATTGCGGGAAGGTATCCTCATCGACCGCGCCCTGCCCGATCTCGGCCCGGTACCGGTTGAGCAGGCCGAGGTCGAGGATGTCGACCGCGTTGTGGCTGATGCTTCGATGGACCTCTACCTCGTGAGCTCCGGCTGGCCCAGCCAGGCAGCAAAAGAGCAGGATCGCAGTATAGGCTGAACGAAGGACCGGAAGGTTACTTTCTGACATGAGAGCCCTCCCCTTTCAGCAGCAACTGGAGGCCGGCGAATCTTCCTAACGGATCATTCCCCGCGGCTCTCTGTTGCAGCCAGGCCGCGGCGTCCTTCCCGCCCAGCCTTGCGATCTCCTGGATGGACCAGGCCTGAACCCGCGGTTGGCGGAGCGTCGAAGCGTTCGAGAGAAGCTCAAGTTTTTCGCCCGAGGCAGCCAGTTCGAGGCGGAGCAGAGAGATCCCAGCCTCCGCCTTCCAGGTGCCGACGGGATTGTCGATGATGGCCTGGGCCGCTGCTCGGGCTTTTTGTCGCTCCCCGCTGAAGAAACCCAGTCCGAAGACCGCTTCGCGGCGGGCCTGCATGTCGGCGCTCTGGAGCGCCTCGATGATCGTTCCGAGAGCCTCCATGCTTCCCAGCCTTGCCAGGGCGATCGCGGTGTTGACCCTGACGCTCTGGTTCGCATCGCGGAGATAGGGACGAATTGAACCAGCCGCGGCCGCGCGGCCGCTAGACCCGGCGGCGGCGATGAGAGACTTCAGGGCGCCGGAATCTTTTTCGACTGGCAGCCTGGCGAGGACTTTCGCGACCTGGGTTTCGTCTTCGAGAATCATCAGGACGCTGCCGGCTCTGCGGCGAATCGCCACTTCTTTGGAGGCAAGACTCTCGCCGGCGATCCTGGCGGCTTCAGGGTCCTTGATCTCCGCCAGCAGGCGCAGGGCCATGAGCCGTGTTTCCCGGGCTCCATCGCGAGCGGCCTGTCGCACCTCAGGGAGATTCGCTTCCCTGTTCTGCAGCAACCGCTCGAGCAGCTCTCGCTTGGGGACAGACCTGCCTCTGCTGGCCAGCAGCCTGATGAGCGTCTCCGCTTGGTCACCGGGTGCTTCTCCCCCGGCGGCGTCCTGGCCCAGGGCCAGCCCCTGTCCGATAAGCAGGCAGAAAATCAATGGTTTCAGAACCAGCCTCATCGGTCGACCCCGTTTTCTTTCACCTCGGAATGGTTCACTCGCCAAGCAGCTCTTTGAGCTTGCCCTCGATGGAGGCCGCCCAGATTTCGTAGCCTTGAGTCGACAGATGCAGGAAGTCTGGCATGATCTTTTTGTCCAGGCTTCCATCTGCCGCGAGGAAGTGGTGGCCGATAGCCAGGTAGTGGACATGCGAGCCATCGTCGAGTTTGCGGACGGTCTGGTTGACCTGCGCAATGTTCCCGCGCTGGGTGTTGAAGCGCTGCCCCCTGGGGAAAATGTCGAGCAGGAGGATCTTCATTTCGGGCAGCTTCTTCCTGAGTTTTTTGATGATGGCGGTGATTCCGTCGACGATCTCCGCGGGGGAGTTGCGGTTTCTTCCGGAGTTGTTGGTTCCGATCATGATGACGGCGGCCTTCGGCGCGATCCCCTTGATGTTTCCATTGTCAAGCCGCCAGAGAACGTGCTCCGTGCGGTCGCCGCCGATGCCGAGGTTGACAGTGTTTCTCTTGCCGTAGTATTTCTTCCAGACTCCGCGGCCGTTTCCTTCCCAGCCCTGGGTGATGGAGTCGCCGATGAAGATAAGGTCCACCGAGCCTTTGGCTACCCTGGAGTTGAAGCTGTTGTGTCGCTTCATCCATCCTCCGCCACGAGGGGAGGGAGTGATCGCGGAGTGGGGCTTGGTCTCCTGCGCGTCGAGTGCCGCGCCTGAGTCGATCAGCAGGGCCGAAGAGAATAGAAACAGGCAGGAAATACTCGCAAGGCGTTTCATCTGACAGGCTCCAATTATGAAGGGCTCGTGTTTTCAGCCTCTGGAGGCGGGCAGTCGGATGGATGGTTCTTCCAGCCCAGGGTCTCAGGGTACAGCGTATGATGTAGGAGTCTTGGTGTGTAAACAAGAACGGTCTTGTTCTGGGTCTTGTCGTTGCCCCATCGCGATCTATAATCAAGCGTTCAATCGTTCAAAGGGTTCCGGAGGAATCGGCATGAGCGCGAGTATTCACTGCGGGTTTTCAATTCGGCCACTGTTGTCGGGAGCTCTCCTCGTCGTCTTCCTGCTTAGCCTTCCCGGGGCGGGGGCGGCCCTGCTTGCCCGTGAATATTCACGGGGCGCGCTGGCCGAGGGCACCAGGTGGGAGAACCCCTATTACGTGATCGATTCCGGCGTGGATGGTCCTGTGGTGCTTATCACCGGCGGGATGCATGGCAACGAGCCCGCCGGATCGAGAGCGGCGGAGCAGATCGTTCATTGGGATATCGTGCGGGGACGGGTTGTGATTGTTCCGCGAACGAACACTCCCGGGCTGAAGGCCAATACTCGCTTTATGCCAGGCGTGGACAAGCCCGCCAACAACCTGAACAGGAACTTCCCCGGAACCGGTGCTCCGGACATTGCGCGCTCTGTTCCAGGAAAGGCTCTCTGGGAACTGGCTCGAAAGCTCAGACCTCAGTGGGTATTTGATCTGCACGAAGGTTTTGATTTTCACATCGCCAACAAGGGCTCGGTCGGCTCCAGCGTGATCTATCTCGATTCTCCAGAGACGCGGAAGGTCGCCACTCTGCTGATCGATGAGGTGAACTCTACAATCACTGACCCAAAACGCAAACTCGTTCACATCAGCGGCGGGCCGGTGAATACAGGCCTCGCGAGGGCCTGCATTGACCGCTTCGGGAGTAAGGGATTCATCCTCGAGACCACCTTCAACCGCCAGCCCCTGTCGCTCAGGGTTCGCCAGCACAGGCTCATGGTCTACAAGGCCTTGAGTCATCTTGGCATGGTAGCTGGAGGCCCCCATGTTCTTGCCGGGAGAAAAGCCGCCGCGGCTGCCCGGGCGATTCCAGCCGATGAGCTCGTCCTGGTGGCTCTCTATGATGGTGGCGGTACCGGTGGCGACGGGGTCCGGAACGTCACCCGGCAGCTTCATCCTCTCGACAAGGTGGTCCTGTGCAACGTTGGCCCCGCCGACATAGCCTCAGGCGTCCTGCCGCAGTTTGACGTGACGATCTTTCCCGGCGGCAGCGGCAGCGGAATCGCCCGGGCGATCGGCAAGGAGGGGCGTGAGCGTGTGCGGGGCTTCGTGCGGGAGGGAGGCGGCTATATCGGGATCTGCGCTGGCGGCTACCTGGCGGCCTCCAATTATGACTGGAGCCTGGGGCTTGTCGATGCGAAGACCATCACCGGCAAACACTGGCTGCGCGGCAAGGGCAAGGTGAAGATCGAGTTGACGAAGGAGGGGCGCGCGATCTTTGGCGATTTCAGGGGACCTCTCGACGTCAGCTTCTCCAATGGGCCGATCGTCTCTCCTGCGGGCCTTGACCGGTTGCCGGATTTCAAGCCGCTGGCGGTCTACAAGACAGAGCATGCCGAGAACGGCAGCCCGAAAGGACTGCAGGTGGGAACCCCTGCGATCATCGCCGGCAGGTGTGAGAGCGGCCGGGTGATCAGCATCAGTCCCCACCCGGAAGCCACCGAGGGCCTGAGAT
>DODI01000065.1:0-2842 GCA_003509045.1 Planctomycetota bacterium
TCCTCTTCTCGCTTGCTCTCCTCGAGGAGAATCATACGCGATTTGAGAACCTTCATGGCTGTGGCCCTGTTCGCATGCTGGGAACGCTCATTCTGGCACTGGACGACAATCCCACTGGGTATGTGGGTAATGCGTACGGCTGAATCGGTAACGTTCACATGTTGACCACCCGCTCCTCCTGCCCTGTAGGTGTCGATTCGCAGGTCAGTTTCATTAATTTCGATTTCTGCATCCGGCATTTCGGGAATGACATTTACCGCTGCAAAGGACGTGTGACGCCGGTTGCTGGCATCGAAAGGGGATTTTCTCACCAGCCGATGGACACCATTTTCCGAGCGAAGATACCCGTAGGCCGTGTCGCCCTTGACGTTGTAGGTAATGCTTTTGATCCCCGCCTCTTCACCCTCGAGCCGGTCCACAAGGCTGACCTTGAAGCCCTGTTTTTCACAATACCGTTCCAGCATCCTGGAGAGTATGGAGGCCCAATCGCAGCTTTCCGTGCCGCCGGCGCCGGCATGGATAGAGAGAAAGGCATCGCAGGAATCGTGCTTTCCATTGAGGGTCGTCCTGAGTTCCACCTCATCGATCTGGCTCGCAATAGCCTTGTATTCGCGTTCCAGATCCCCAATTGAAGCGTTGTCGTCTTCCTCCTGAGCCATCCTGGAGAGTTCGAGAAGGTCTGTCGCGTTTTCAGAAAGCTCCTGCAATGGCACGACGACGCTACGAAGCGCCTTGAGCTGACGGATGACCTTCTGGGCTTTATCGTTGTTGTTCCAGAAGTCCGGGCTCGCCATGCGCCCCTCGAGTTCAGCAATCTCCTGCAGGCCTTTCTCGACCTCGACCGCGGCGCAGAGGGTTCCAAGGCGTTCCTGGAATTCTTCCAGCCGGCTGATCAACTCGCTGTATTCAATACTCATGAATTCTCTTTCATCCATCCAGAGGCGCGATGGGGCTTTTCTTTGAATAAGGGAGCTTACATTGGAAGCAAAGCTCCTTCAAGGTGTTGCAGAGCTTCTTACAAAATGTTAGGGTCCGGAAATTTTGAAGAGCAGGTGAACCTGCTCGTTACTGAAAATTTCCCTTCAGCTATTTATCTGAGAGTCCATGCCACGCCGCAATGATCTTGAGAGCGTATTGCTCATAGGATCCGGGCCCATCATAATTGGTCAGGCCTGCGAGTTCGATTACTCCGGAACCCAGGCCTGTAAGGCCCTCCGGGATGATGGTTATCGAGTGATTCTGGTGAACTCGAACCCCGCCACCATCATGACGGATCCTGAGTTCAGTGACCGAACCTATATTGAGCCGCTGAACGTTGAGACCGTTGAGCGGATCATTGAGAAGGAGAAGCCCGATGCGATTCTCCCTACCCTGGGAGGCCAGACGGGGTTGAACCTGGCCAGTGATCTCTGGGAGGCCGGCGTGCTGCAGAAACACGGAGTGAAGCTCCTCGGAGCGACCTACGAGGTCATCCAGAAGGCTGAGGATCGTGAATCCTTCAAGATCGCGATGGGGAAATGCGGCCTTGAGGTACCTTGCAGCCAGGTCGTCAGCAACATGGAAGAGGCCAGCGCAGCCCGTGAAGAGCTCGGACTGCCAATCGTTATCCGGCCGAGCTACACCCTCGGAGGCAAGGGAGGCGGGATCGCCTACGACGAGGAACAATTCAATGCGATGGTCACGGGCGGCCTGCGCGCCAGCCCCATCGGCACGGTGCTTATAGAGGAATCCATCGAGGGCTGGAAGGAGTTCGAGCTCGAGCTGATGAGGGACAAGAATGACAACGTTGTCATCATCTGTTCGATAGAGAACTTTGATGCGATGGGCGTGCATACCGGCGACAGCATCACGGTGGCCCCGGCTCAGACCCTCACCGACAAGGAATATCAGGTGATGCGCAACGCGGCGATCGCCGTAATCCGTGAGATCGGAGTGGAGACCGGCGGTTCGAACATTCAGTTCGCGACCCATCCCGAAACGGGGAGGATGGTGGTTATTGAGATGAATCCCCGGGTTTCCCGGAGCTCGGCCCTGGCCTCCAAGGCGACGGGTTTCCCCATCGCCAAGATCGCTACCAAGCTCGCCATGGGCTACACCCTGGATGAGATCTCGAACGATATTACGGAAAAAACGCCGGCCTGTTTTGAGCCGTCGATCGATTATTGCGTGGTCAAAATTCCGCGCTTCGATTTCGTCAAGTTTCCCGACACCGACCAGACCTTGACGACCAGGATGAAGTCGGTGGGGGAGGTGATGGCCATCGGCCGGACCTTCAAGGAGTCCCTGCAGAAAGCCCTCCGGTCGATGGAGGAGAAGCTGTCGGGACTCGGGATGGGGGTGACGAAGCTCGAGGGCCTCTCGATTGACGAGCTGAAGAAAAATATCAGGACTCCCCATGGAAGACGGCTGCTGAACGTCTACGAGGGGCTCAAGCGGGGGCTCACCGTGGACGAGATCTATGAGCTCACCGGCATTGACCCGTGGTTCCTCGACAACCTCCTGCAATTATCTGAGAGCGAGGACCGCCTGGCCGCCTGCGAGAGCCTGGATGTGGCAAATGCGGAGACTCTCCTCGAGGCCAAGCAGTTGGGATATTCCGATGCTCAGCTGGCCACCTGCTGGAAGACCGATGAGATGACCGTCCGCGAGGCTCGCAAGGCGGCCGGGGTTGAGGCCACCTTCAAGCTGGTCGACACCTGCGCGGCAGAATTCGAGGCCTCGACACCTTATTATTATTCGACCTACGAATCCGAGGATGAGTGCCGGGTGAGTGATAAGCGGAAGGCCATGATCCTGGGAGGCGGACCGAACAGGATTGGACAGGGGATTGAATTTGATTATT
>DODI01000360.1:0-2968 GCA_003509045.1 Planctomycetota bacterium
GAGCCGAATAATTTACCGGGCAAGGCTACGGCTTTGAAGATCCCGTGCGAGGCGGCGGGGCGCTTCTATCCCCGGGGCGATCGAGACTGGTTTGAATTCACGGCCGAGGAGGATGGGGTATTCAAGGTGGAGGTCCGGTCACAGCGTCTCGGGCTGGGGACAGACCCGGCCTATGTGATCCATCAGGTTCTCGCCGGCAAGGATGGCAAGGAGACTGCCAAGGAGCTCAAGTTCCAGGATGATGGCTTGCCCAATGTCGGCGGCGGGCATTTCGGTACGGTTTCGGATGATCCTTTTGGTGAGATTACTGTCAAAAAGGGTAATCGGTACCGCGTTCTCGTGCGGGATCTGTACAGTGACAGCCGCGCTGACCCGCGAAATGTCTACAGCCTCGTCATTCGCAAGAGCACCCCTGATTTTGAGGTCGTCCTCCTGCCCGGGTTCCCGGAATCCGATGCGGACAACAAGAAGAACAAGCCTGGGGTCTGGGGGTCTCTGCTGCGTCGGAACGGAACGGATCGCTACATAGCCTATGTCGACAGGAAAAATGGTTATGCCGGGGCGATTGATCTCGAATTTGAAGGCCTCCCGGAATTCATCAAGGGAGGCAAGGGACAGATATCCGCGGGCAAGAACTCAACGACCCTGCTGCTCCATGTTGGAGCGGAGGCCGCTGACTGGGAGGGTCTTCTGAAGGTCTTCGCGAAGGCACGCCTGGGGGATCAAGACGTCCGGCGCGAGGTGACCTATGGGACGCTGCTCTGGTCGGGGCTCTCTAAGGCCAGGCTGACCTCCGGGGTCGGGATGGCTGTTTCCGGAACGGAGCCCAGCCCCTTCAGGATTGAGTCGGCAGCGCCCGAGAACGAGATGGCCCATGGCGGCAGCCTTGAGCTCGCCTTGAAGGTGCATCGGGAGGAAGGCGCGCAGGGCAAGATTACGGTTAACGCGGTTAATCTGCCGCCGAATGTCGAGCTGAAACAGTTCACCGTGAACGACAAGCAAACTGAAGCCAAGGTGAAGGTGACGATCAAGCCGGGAGCTCCCGTCGGCTCCCAGTCATTCCACTTCAGGTGCAATACCGAGGTTCAATACAAGAGGGGCCTGGCTCTTGTCGATGCAGCGAAGAAACGCCATGAGAAGATGGGCGGAATTTTGAAGTCTATCTCAGGCCTTCACACGGAAAAAAAGAAGGCGGCGGATGAGTCCAGAAAGAAGAAGTCGATGGCTGAGGGCAAGGTCAAAAAAGAAACCGAGGCTCTGTCGGCGGCAAAAAAAATCAGTGAGGCGGCCTCTGCCAATCTCAAGACGATGGGTGAGAAGTTGAAATCAGCAGAGGAGGCGATGAATAACAACCCTGCAGATCAGGGGCTGGTGAAAGCCAAAGAAGATGCGCAAAAGGCGGCCGAGGCGTCCGAGGCGAAGGGCAAGGAGGCTTCCGAGAGATTTACCCAGGTCGAGAAGACCCACAAGGCGTCCATTGATGAGGCGCGATCCGCGGATGCGGCGTTGAAGAAGGCGGAGGCGGAAGCCAAGGCTGCCAGGGAGAGGGAAGAACGGGCCAAGAAGGTCCTCGGCGCGGCGAAGAAGGATGCTGATGGACTGTCCAATGCCGCGAAACCAAAGAAGGTCAAGGTCGGCATCTATTCTGTCCCGATCAATCTCAAGATCACCCAGGCAGCCTTCGCATTTGAGGGCGAGCTCGCTCCCGGCGGACTGAAGGTGAAGGCGGGGCAGCCCGTGGATCTTCCGGTCAAGCTCCAGCGGCTCTATGGTTTCAATGAAGAGGTGAAGATCAAGGCTGTCCTTAAAGATGTCAAGGGCGTCAAGATTGCAGACGCAGCGGTGGGCAAGGGCAAGCCGGATTCCCTGTTGAAGATCCAGGTCGAGAAGACCGCTCCTCCAGGGAAGTATGATATCGAGCTCCAGGCTACTGGTAAGTTCGGTAGCGCAAACCACACGGTTAAAGGCAAGTTCCAGCTCGTTATCGAGGCGCCCGAAGAACCCAAGAAGGTGGAAGAAAAGAAATAATATGCTCTCGACTCTATCTCGCTCATCAGTGATTTACAGGCCGATTTTGTTGGTGTCCGTTCTCCTCCTGGGCCAGGGGGGCCTGGCCGGCCAGGAGGCCATCTCGATTGAAAAGATCGATCGTAAAGAGCCGGTTTTATTTCAAAACGAGATTCTTCCTATGCTGAGGTCGAATTGTGTCGCCTGCCATTCTTCTACCAAGGCGCGAGGGGACGTCAACCTGGAGTCTGTCAAGGCGATCCTCGAGAGTGGAGAGGACGGCCCGATTGTCGTGCCCGGCAAGAGCGGTGAAAGTGCTATCCTGAAGGCGGCGGCCCATCAGGCAAAACCCATTATGCCGCCGAAAAAGAACAAGGTCGGCGCCCAGCCTCTCACATCGAAAGAGCTCGGGTTGATGGCGTTGTGGATTGACCAGGGGGCCAAGGGCGGAGGCGTCTCCAGTTCGCCCGTCGCTGTTGAGTGGCATCCGCTGCCGGTTGGACACAACCCGATTTACGCTACCGCTGTTCGTTTCGATGGGAAGATAGCCGCCTGCGCGAGGGCTAACCAGGTCTTCCTCTACGAGCTTGATTCCGGCGGGGAGATCACCAGGCTTACAGACTCCGCGCTTGTTGAGGCCGGGCCCTACAAGAGGCCGGGAATCGCGCACCTCGATAGTGTCCAGAGTCTTGCTTTCAGCCCTGATGGAGAGACCCTCGCATCAGGAGGGTTTCGTTGCGTTAAAATCTGGAAGCATCGCAAGGGTGTCTCTCTCGCTGAGTTCGACGCCGGCACGGCCAATGTTGTCTGCCTGGACGTCAGTCCAGCGGCCGGGGTTTTCGCTACAGGGCATGAAGATGGAAAGGTACGGGTACAGAAGACATCCGGTGAGCTTCTCGGGGAGATCTCCGCGGCCTCCGATTCGGTCATCTCTCTCAGCCTCGCCATGGATGGGAAGTCT
>DODI01000123.1:0-2663 GCA_003509045.1 Planctomycetota bacterium
CGGCTATATCCGCTGTGGAGCCGTTGGGGCGATCACCGGCATCGGCAATTGTCTCGCCGGCGAGGTCCTGCACCTGCTCGAGCTCTGTTCGCTTGGTGCCGCCGGGGATTCGGAGGCACGAAGGTTTGCCGCCGAGCTGGACAGCGCCCTCAAGGTCCTGTCGACCTTTGATGAAGGCCCGGACCTGGTCCTCTACTATAAGTACATCCTCACTCTCCTTGGAGACTCGGACTTCGAGCTTCACTTCAACGAGAACGACACTCTCAGCGACAGCCAGAAGCACTACGTCGAGAGTGAGCTGAAACGTTTCCAGGCCTGGTGGACTGCGTGGCCGGGAAGCTCCTACGGGAAAGCATGAAAGTTTTCTTCACTGCCTGGATCCTGACCCTGCTGCCAGTTGTCGCCGCTTGCGCAGAGACAGGGCTCGCTGATGAGTCGAAGAGGCTCGGGTCCCTGCCGTCGAAGGCGAAGCTCTCCCTCGATGAGGACTGGTCATCGGGAAAGATCAACCCGAAGCGTTGGTACGCGCTCAGGAAGAAATGGGGCCAGGGCAATTTCGGCGTCGTTCCCGAGAATGTTGCCCTGGTGAAGGATCTTGTTGGAGCTAAAAGACAGCGGGTGCTGCGCTGCGAGGCCCACGGCGACCAGTACGCCGGTCCCATCACTGGCCAGTGGAAGAGGAAGAAACGCGTTGGCGGTGTGCTGGTATCGAAGCAGCACTTCGCCTCGGGACGTTTCGAGGTGGTGATGAAGATCGGGTCGGTAGACAATCCCCGTCCGAGGGGGATCGTGCCGGCCATCTGGACCTACGGCTACCGCGCCGTCTCGGTACCCGCAAAGCTTTCAGATAATTTTTCTCCAACCCAGCCGCTCTACCATCCATCTCTCCAGAAGTGGGGCAAGGGCCAGGCTCTCTACTGGTCCGAGCTCGATTTCCCCGAGTACGGCAAGGGGGGCAGGTTTGACCGCCCCATGTACAACACCTTTCTGAACTCGAAGCACCAGCCGCTCACCTTCGATGCCCACGGCGCCGCCGATGGCCGCTACCATACCTACACGACCGAGTGGCGAACCGGGCTCGCACCGATCAAGGGGGTCAAGGACAGCCAGGTTGCCAAGGCGAAGGGCTTCTACTGGGTCCAGGACAAGGCGGTCGCCTTCGGGCTCTATCTCGGCAACCCGCTGAAGAGGCTCGGCCGCGACCGCTACGCCGTCTGCAGCGGGCTCACCGCCCGCCACTGGATCGATGGCCGCTTCATCGGCGAGAACAAGACCTTCGTTCCCTCGATGGGCGGGCAGCTCAATCTCGGCGTCTGGCTACCGAAGTGGGCCGGCCCGGCGCCCTGGAAGACCGCCGCCGTCTACTTCGCCCGCATCCGGGTCTGGCAGTACGGCGACCCCGGCGACGTGCTCGGCATCCTCACCGAGGATATCACCGACAACTTCGGCAAAGACGGCCAGCCGCTTCGCCGCTGAGCTTATTTCCCGGATTCACCTTCCGTTTTCGCTCTCGAGAGCAGGTGGCCGAGCAGGTCGAGGATCTCCTGCTTCTGAAGAGTGTTGAGAAGACCGGTTGGCATGGTTGAGTTCTTCAACATCCTGCGCTCAAGGATGTCTTTCTTCTTGATCCGGACGGGGCCGGAGAGAAAGTCGCTGGTTCTTATCTCGACACCAGCTGTATCCTCCCGCTCGATTCTTCCTTCGACGACCCGGCCTTTTTTCGTTACGACCAGGGTTGCGGAGAAGCCTTCGGAGATCTCCTTCGAGGGTTCTATCAGCGACTGGAGAAGGTGCTCCCGGGTTCTCGATGAGAGTACACGGCCAAGGTTGGGTCCTACACCACCGCCCTCTTTGCCGATCCGGTGGCATTGTTCGCAGCCGAGCTCTTTGTAGAGCGCCTTGCCTCTTTCGTGGGGTCCGGAGGGTGCGAGCTTTTCTGCATCTTTCAGCAGGTCGGCGGTTTTCCAGGCCTTGACGAATTTTCTCTTCGGTTCGAGAGAGCTGATCCAGTCGCGGAAGAGCCGGGCGGCGGCCTCGTCGACCTTTTGAGTCACCAGCGGCGGCATCTGCCCGCGTCCCCGGCGTGAGATGCGCTGATAGAGAATGGAGCGCTCCGGGGCGCCGGGGGCGATGAGTAGGGCGTTGGGGATACCGAAGGTGTCGTGCCTGGGGTGGGCGGCGACCAGGCGCATCTTTTCCAGGCCCGGGCCGGAGTTGAGCCGGATGGTCGAGTTGCCCCCGCCGGCCTCGATATGGCAGGGCGCGCAGTTGGTGTCGAGGTAGGAACGGACCCTCGCCTCGAGGGGTTGCTTCTTGTCGTAGGGGTTTTCCAGACGGCCGGGGTCCTGGTCTTTGTAGCCGGAGAGTACGCCCAGCTTTTTCAGGGTTTCAAGCTGTGGGGCAGGGCCTGCAGCGTAGGCGTGGTCGCGGTTGAGCTGGTTGGCGGTGAGGCCGAGGATGAAATTGTCGGCGCGGCTGTGGCACGACATGCACTCGGCGCGGCCCGGGATTCGCCACGGCTGTTTCTTTCCGGCCGCCTCGATCTCGATATCGAGGCCATTCTTCCCGACAAGTTCCGCATCGGTCTGTTCTTTATTCCACAGGTAGGAATAGCCGGCCCATTCGTTGTTCTGGCGGGTCATCAGGCGAGTCTCAATCCTGCG
>DODI01000562.1:0-3640 GCA_003509045.1 Planctomycetota bacterium
AGATTATCTCGGCTTCTGCGCCGCCCACTTCATCGTCTTCGGCAACAATCTCTGCGAACGGCTGCACGGCCACAACTACCAGGTCGCCGCCGAGATCGAGGACGATCTCAAGGCAGATCACCTGGTCTTTGACTTCATCGAGTTCAAGCAGATCCTGCAGGGCATCACCGACAGCCTCGATCACAGGATGCTCATTCCGCTCAACAGCGACACCCTGGGTGTCGAGGTGACCGATGAGACCGTGAGGATCACCTCTAACGACAAGGAGTGGATCATCCCCCGAGACGACTGCGTGCTGCTGCCGATCGAGAATACAACAGCCGAATTGCTGGCCCGCTGGGTGTCGGGTGAGCTCAGTGAAAAACTCGAAGCGAAGCTCGGACAGCTGCCGCGAGTTCTGCGTGTTGAGGTCTTCGAATCCCCGGGACAGAGCGCCATCATCGAGCTCAGGAACGAAGCCTGAACGCAGCCGGCCTCCTCCCCCAGCGCAAGGGAAGTACCTTGAACGAAAACGAAATGCCGCAGGATTCTCTCTCCCTGGATGGACGCCGTGCCGTTGTCACGGGCTCATCATCAGGAATTGGTCGGGCAATCGCCCTGCAGCTCGCCGCCGCGGGCGCCGAGGTCCTCATCCATGCCAACCGCTCCATCTCCGCTGGAGAGACGCTCCGAGAAGAGATCACCGCACAGGGGAGGCGTTGCGCCTTCCTCCAGGCTGACCTGGGCACCACCGAGGGCGCCGACTCCTTCTTCGAGGCGGCCCTCGAAACCCTGGGAAACATCGACATCTGGATCAACAACGCCGGGGTGGACATCCTGACTGGAGAGGGAGCGAAGCTCTCCTACGGGGAAAAGCTCGAAGCTCTCATCGCCGTAGACCTGCGGGCCAGCATGCTGCTCGCCCGCCGGGCCGGCGCGGCCATGAAGGAGCGCGACGGCGGCGTCATCCTCAACATGGGATGGGACCAGGCGGCTGTCGGTATGGAGGGAGAAAGCGGAGAGCTCTTCGGGGCCATCAAGGGAGGCGTGATGGCCTTCACCAGGAGCCTGGCCCTCAGCCTGGCGCCGGAGGTTCGGGTCAACTGCCTGGCACCGGGCTGGATCCGAACAGCCTGGGGAGAGGAGGCGCCGGCTGAATGGCAGGAACGGGTTCTCAGGGAGGTACCCCTCGAGCGCTGGGGGACCCCAGCGGACATTGCAGCCACGGCGCTCTTCCTGGTCTCCGATACCGCGAGCTTCATCAGCGGACAGGTCGTCAACATCAACGGCGGAGCCGTCAGCTGAGCCACCGCGGCCTCCGCTACATCTTTTCGAACGACTTCGAGGCTGGATTCTGTTAATTGTTGGTATTGGCTGGAAAAGAAATAAACACCGGCAAGGACTGGTCTCTAAATCAGGAGCCGAGAGCATGAGCGACGAAAAGGTCTACAGCGAGGAAGAGATCCTCGGGAAACTCAGCGAGCTGCCGGGATGGGAGCTCCGAGATGGATGGCTCAGGAGAAGCTTCAAGACCCCCGGGTGGCCCCACACCCTGATGCTCGTCAACGCCATTGGCTACAGGGCTGAGGCCGGCTTCCATCACCCGGACCTCGAGGTCGGCTGGGCCAGGGTAGTCGTCAGGCTGCAGACCCACAGCGCCGGCGGCATCACGGACAAGGACTTCAGCCTCGCCCGCGAGATCGAGGAGCTCTCCACCTGGACTCCCGGTGAGGACAGCGCCCTCGAGGGCTTCCCGAAAAAATGGATACGCTGAGAGGCTGAGATGGCCGATTCCAGGACCAGAGGCTTCGTCACGGGTAAGCTCGCAGCTCCAGCCCTGCGCCGGCTCCTCGCCCGGCTGGAACCGGAGCTCGACTTCAAACCTGTCCTCATCGAACTCAATATCGATGTCGCAGCCCTGCTGACGACCGACTGGGTCGCTCGCAAGCTCGAGCTGAGCGAAGAGCTTCAGTCCATCGTGCTTCCCGGCTACTGCCGGGGAGAGCTTGCGGCAATCGAAGATGCGACTGGCATAAAGGCGGAGCGTGGTCCGAGGGACCTGAGAAAACTGCCGGAATACCTCGGCCGGCAAGCCATCGAGGAAGACTACGGGGAACACGACATCGAGATCATCGCCGAGATCAACCATGTCCCGCAGCTCGACCCGGAAGAGATTCTCACCATCGCCAGGCGCTACGCGTCTGAAGGCGCCGACATCATCGACCTCGGCTGCGATCCAGGTGGCCCCTTTGAGGCCGTCGGCGAGCTCGTCGGGAGGCTTCGAGACGAGGGCTTCCGCGTATCGGTAGACAGCCTTGATCCGCGCGAGATCGAGCCGGCTGTCGCCGCCGGGGCCGAGCTGGTCCTCAGTGTCAATTCATCCAACCTCGATGTGGCGCGATCACTGGGCTGCGAGGTGGTGCTCATCCCGGATGAAACGCAGAACCTCGCTGGAATTGATGAGAACGTGGCCAGGCTCGAGTCCTGGGGGGTGCCCTACCGCATCGATCCCGTGATTGAGCCTATCGGCTTCGGCTTCGCACGATCGCTTGGCCGCTACCTCGAAATCCGGAGGCGCTACCCCGAAGCCGAGATCATGATGGGAATCGGCAACCTCACCGAGCTCACCGATGCCGACTCGGCTCCGATCAACCTCGTGCTGCTCGGCTTCTGCCAGGAGCTCGGGATCCGCAGCGTTCTGACCACCGCGGTCATCCACTGGGCCTCGACAAGCGTCCGTGAATGCGCTCTCGCCAGGAAGCTCGTGCACTACGCCTGCACCAACGGAGCCCTGCCCAAGCACCGGGAGGCGGGCCTGCACCTGCTGCGCGACCCGAGCTTCCTCGAGCATGGCACAGAGGCCATCGAGGAGCTGGCCGCCGGCCTCCGGGACCGTAACTTCAGGTTGTTCGCAGAGGATGGAGAAATCCACGTCGCCTCCTCAGAGGGGCTCGTACGCGGAAAAGACCCTTTTGAAATTTTTGACCAGCTCGCGGTGGATGATCCATCCCATGCCTTCTACCTCGGCTATGAGATGGCCAAGGCCATCACCGCCCTCACACTCAATAAGAACTATGTCCAGGATGAGGCCCTGCGATGGGGATTCCTGACCCGCGAAGAGAAGAGCCATCTTGACAAGAGAAAGGAGCGGCCGGAGAAATGACCGCGCCAGCTACGAATAGCTCCAGCCTGCCGCTGGTCGAACGGCTGCGGGAAACGCTGTCGCCCCTGGAGGCCTTTGAGCGGCTGGCTGGCCTGCCCTATCTCATCTTCCTCGACAGCGCAGCTGAAGATGATGCGCAAAGCCGCTATTCCTACATCACGGCCCTCCCATTCGAAGTATTGAAGACATCTGGTGACACCACAGAGGTGCTGGAGGCCGCCGGAGAAGGCAAAGAAACCACCTACGAGCGCTCAGGCAGCTACAGCTCCGATCCGTTCGACCTCCTGCGCCGGCGCCTGGAGAGCTGGGCGACTCCTTCTCTCCCAGGCCTGCCCCCGTTCCAGGCAGGCGCGGCCGGGCTCCTGGGATACGGCCTGGCTCATTCCATCGAAAAGATCAGTCGTCCACGCCACGACGAATTCGAGATCCCTGACCTGGCAATCGGACTCTACGACTGGGTGCTCGCCTGGAACCATCTAGATGGAACCTGCCATATCA
>DODI01000091.1:0-3556 GCA_003509045.1 Planctomycetota bacterium
TCGGTGCCGGCCACCTTGGCCGTATAGCCGCTGATGAAGTGATACATCGCCTCCGCCGGGGAGAGCTTGCTGACCGGGGGAAGAATCCCGAACGCGTCACAGGTCAACAGCACCACGTTCTTCGGATGCGAGCCGACACAGGGCACCTTGGCGTTGGGAATGAACTCGATCGGATAAGAACAGCGGGTGTTCTGGGTCAATGAGCAGTCGGTATAGTCAACCTCACGGGTGCGCGGGTCGAAAACGACATTCTCGAGAATCGAACCAAAGCGGATGGACTGGTAGATCTCTGGCTCACTCTCTGGAGTGAGGTCAATGCACTTGGCATAGCAGCCCCCCTCGATATTAAAGACACCATCGTCCGACCAGCAATGCTCGTCGTCACCTATAAGCTTGCGGTCAGGGTCGGCTGAGAGCGTGGTCTTTCCGGTTCCGGAGAGACCGAAGAAAAGAGAGACATCTCCCTCGGCACCCTCATTCGCGCTGCAGTGCATCGAGAGAACGCCATCCCTGGGCATGAGGTAGTTCATCAGGGTGAAGACACCCTTCTTCATCTCTCCTGCGTATTCCGTGCCGAGAATCACCATCTCGTTGCGCTCAAAGCTGAGCGCGGCATTCGTCGTCGTGTCGACTCCCTCTACGGAGGTATCGGCATCCAGACTGCCGGCGTTGTAGACCGTAAAGTCCGGATCGCCGAAGGCGGCCAGCTCCTCATCCGTCGGGCGGATAAGCATGTTGTACATGAAGAGTGCGTGGTAGGCCTGGGAACAGACAATCCGGACCTTGAGACGGTACTTGGGATCCCAGCCGGCATATCCATCTACAACGTAGAGGCGCGGCTGGGCGGCGAGAAACTCGATCGCCGCGGCGCGGTTTGTCTCGAAGCTCGACTCCTCCAGGGCAATATTGACCGAGCCCCACCAGACATCCCCCTCGCTGGCAGAATTCTTGACAACTCGTTTATCCTTGGGAGAGCGGCCGGTCTTGGCGCCGGAATTGGCGGCGAGGGCGCCGGTTGAATTGATCTGCGCTCCCTCCAGAGATGTTCCAAGCTCGTAAAGACGAGCCGGACGCAAATTCATATACTCTTCACTAAACTCGAGTTCGTTACCTTGCTCACCCATTGATCTAACTGAAACACAGCTCCCTGATAATACGATTGTTGTCTGCTGAAAAGCCCGCTCCCCTGTAGAGAGCCTGAAGATGAACTACCATAGAGACCCATACTGAAAAAATCAAGTCGCCTCCTACCAAGTCGATGGGCTGGATAAATAAAGGTTGCCCCTAAAGCCGATCCCCTATGAATCGACGCTGAACCTCGATAGCTGCTGCTGCTTCCCATAGGTACCTGTAATATCAAGCGACTCTGCATCTCCATCGCGGCCGTATTCCCTGAGCCATTTCTGGCTGCGCTCGAAATAGGACCCAAAGTCATCGAGTGACATCTCATTCGCTCTGTAATGCTCACGCCGAACGGTAAAAACCCGGCAGAGAGGGTCGCCCCGGGCGATCCGGATTTTCTCCGCCGACGGGTCAAGCTCGAGGACGCAATGCCAGGGGTAGGAGGCCGGGTACCAGTCCGTATCCACCAGGGCGCTCAGCACCTTGAAAGGCCGGGAAAGATTGGGAAGGTCGCAGAAATAGAGCAGCTCGTCGCTCTCGGTTCGCATGAAGAGCAGCGTCGAAACCTTGACCTGGTTCTCGATCTCCGGATAGACCTCCGGGGTAATCACGTGCGGCAGCATCTGGTCCTGCTCCCAGAACCATGCATTTTCCTGCGTCAGAGGGACACCCTCCCCATCAGCGGCGGCGGCATAATCCCAATCGCTCTCCAGCGTGACAGGCGTGTCCAGCCGCCAGCCGCCCTCGTGCCGGCTGAACTCCAGGTCACTCGGACAGAGAAGATCCCAGCCAAAGGAATTAGCGGCCCGCATCGGGGGGCACTCTTCAGGCCACCCCTTGCCAGGCTGTCGCTTGTGGTAAGCACCACGGGCTGGAGCGGGAGCGGGAACCTCTGAACAGAACTTGAAATAATGGAGCATCTGGATCTTCCTAGGAAAATTGCGGCTGGATGACCGACCGGGCCGGGGAGCCCGCTGGAAAATTTACCAGCCGGCGACAGTCCATGCGAGTAAGAAGGCCGAAGGCGACCTTATTGCAGCCGTCCCCCTCTCTGATACACTGTCCTGCCCTATGATCAACAAAGGCACCCTCTCCAACCTGGCCTCCGGAACCCTGCTTCTAACGGGGCTCCTGCTGGCGGCAACAGAAACCGCAGCTGCGGCCAGCGACGTGATTCTCTCCATTGGTCTCTTCGCGTTCAGCGGAGGCATCACCAACACACTGGCGGTGAAGATGCTCTTTGACCGGATACCCGGTCTCGCGGGTTCGGGAGTGATCCAGTCGCGGTTTACCGAGATCCGGGAGGAAATCAAACGCCTCATCCTCGACCAGTTCTTCACCGAAGAGAGCCTGCATCAATTTCTCCGCGAGAAAACCGCGGAGGTGGACCTCCTCTCCTATCTCAAGGGAGAAGAGGGAGGCAACCCTGCCGTTACCTTTGTCGAAACGCAATGGGACCAGCTGACGCGCCCCGAGGTCCTTGATCCCCTGCTGGATGAGCAGGTGGAGAAAATTTTTGCGAGCTCGGCGCTCGGCGGATTGCTCAGCCTCGTGGGAAAAGACACGGTCCTCGATATCGTCAGAACCTTTGTCGGATCTTTCACCGACTCACTGAAGAAGAAGGTTCTCGAGGCGGCCCGGGATTTCTCGGCCAATCCCTCAGCGCTCGGACTCGAGCTCGACGTCGAACGCCTGGTAGCCGACATCCGCCGGGAGGTCGACAGCCTGCTCGATCGGCGCCTCGAGGACCTCAGCCCGCAGGATGTGAAGCGCATCATCGAGGATGTGATTCGCAAACACCTCGGCTGGCTGGTTGTCTGGGGAAATGTATTCGGCGGCCTCATCGGTCTCGGAGCCTACCTGCTCAGAGACCTCCTCCCCTGAACCGCGAGCCGGATATCAGGGACACAGTTCCGGGGAGGTGGCGAGGGGAGGGGCGAGGGTCACATCTCCCTGGAAGAGGAATCGCAGCAGGATGATGGGGTCGGAGATGTCAAAGGCTTCATCCGCGTTCACGTCGAGAGCCGATGAGCAGGTCTCCCGTGTCATGTCGCCCAGGAAAAGGCGACCCAGCATCAGGATGGGATCGGAGATGTCGAGGACCGCGTCTCCGTTGGAGTCTCCGCGAACCCAGGTGCCATTTCCCTCGGTATAGAAGAAGCCCTCCTCATCGAGGTAGCAGCCGACCTCCGTACAGATCTCTACGCTGGCCGGCCCAGCCAGCTCACAGCCCGGCGCAACGGCCTGCACAGTCTGGCCATCAGCGAGCATCTCAAACTCCGCCTCCCGGCCGCACACCCGCAACGAGTTCACCCCGGAGCTGAGATGCCGCCCGACAATGTAGAAGATCCTCCCCTGCCGGCCGCGCGCGTTGACGTAATCAACGATGTAGGGCAACCGAATATCGGTGATCTCGGTCTCGAGATCCTCTGTC
>DODI01000012.1:0-195 GCA_003509045.1 Planctomycetota bacterium
ACAAGGGAGGGGTAGCCAAGGGAGCTTCGATTCTGTCCGGGACTCCAGGTGCTTTTTTCCCAGGCCTCGTTCGCTTCGAGGATCCGTTTTGAGCTGACGACCGTTAGAGGGAGCGCCTTCTTCAGGTCGGAGAGGTCGACGCAGCGGAGGTTGTTATCGAGAGGCCTCCGGCGTTTCTGCGCCTCGGTCCGCCCA
>DODI01000012.1:528-740 GCA_003509045.1 Planctomycetota bacterium
CCGGCAGGCATAGGAGCAGCAGGGCCCAGAGAAAGAGCCTGCGGGATATTCGGGGAGACTTCATGCCGAGGTTCTCTTATTTCCCGGACGCGCTGTGTTTCAGCACGAAGCTGACGATGGGCTCCGGGTCTTTCAGGCTATGCGGGTGGTGCCCGACGCCCTTCTTGAGGATGACCTTGATGGAGCCTCCGAGCGCCTTGTAGCGTTTTTCC
>DODI01000012.1:982-13260 GCA_003509045.1 Planctomycetota bacterium
GTCTTTCAGGCTGTGCGGGTGGTGGCCGACACCATCTTTAAGGATGACCTTGATGGAGCCCCCGAGCGCCTTGTAGCGTTTTTCCAGCACCGCGGTGTTTTCCGCGACCGGCACGATCTTGTCCGCCCCGCCGCAGACATGCAGAAGCGGGATGCCTGCTTTCGCCAGGGGCTCGAGATTATCAACCGGGTTGCCCTTATAGGTTTTCACCTGCTCTTCACTCAAGCCGTAGGCCTTGAGGCAGGCGGCCCAGGCTCCCCGCTGTGCTCTGCGCAGGGGCTCTCCCTTGTTCTCTTTCCGACGGTAGAGGTCGCCCGGCCAGCTCCTGAAATCGCAGACCGGCGCATCTCCATATATGCAGGAAACCTTTTCCGGATTGGCGCCCGCCCAATTGTAGATGATGAGGCCGCCGCGGCTCATGCCCTCGAGGGCGACCTTGCTGGAGAGGCCGTGCTCTCGGGTCAGGTAGCCGTAGAAGAGATTCCAGCGCTCGACGGCGGCTGGGTTGCCGAACAATCCGCCCACCTCGATATAGGCAATGTGAAAGCCCTTCTTCAGCAAGGCGATGTCCGCCTGGGGCTGATGGCCGAAAAAGCGAGCCCGCCAGATCCAGGGCTTGCCTCGCGCGGCGGTCGCGGGTTTGACGATAATGCATCGGTGACCATCGAGCTTGAACTCGTATTGTTCGAAACCGCCGAAGCTCCTCCGCGCCTTTTTGAGCTCGCTGGCGACGGGCTTCCGGTCAGCCCGGCTTTTGGCTTCTTCCTCGGCCTGGAGCGAGACGACAAGGCAGAGCAGGAGGGCGCAGAGGCAATGGGTGGTTTTCATCTGGTTAACCCCGGTAGATGTCGATTGTGTGAATCGCCGCCTGGAGAGACGACCCGAACAGTATCTAACCACATCCCGCAGCTGAAATCAGCCGGGGGAATGGTCTCGATTCCTCCTGCGGGCTCTGCCAGAATGGATGGGGCTTGGATCGCCTTGTTTCGTGGAGAGAGTTCATGCCGGGAATCGAAGGGCAAGGGCAGGATGGCGAGCCGCTCGAAAGGCTCGATGACTGGGAGGATTTCGTAGCCAGCCGGTATCCCGAGGGCGAGTCCGCGGATTCGGGCCGGCGCAAGCGCTCCGGCGAGACCTTTCGCGACTATCGGGCCGAGGCTCGCGCCGGAGTGAAAGAGTTCTATAGGCTCAATCACACTCACCAGACCCTGGAGTTCGTCGAGGCGAAGAAGGAACAGTATCTGAAGCTCGAGCGCAAGAGCCTGGGGGTCTGGGAAGCCATCGAGCTGCTGGACACCTTGGTGGATGACAGCGATCCCGACACCGAGCTGTCTCAGCTCGAGCACCTGCTGCAGACCGCCGAGGCCATCCGCAAGGATGGGCATCCGCGCTGGCTCATTCTTACCGGGCTGATCCACGATCTCGGTAAGTTGCTCTGTGTCTTCGGAGAGCCTCAATGGGCCGTGGTGGGAGACACGTTCCCGGTGGGCTGCCGGTTTTCCAGCCGGGTTGTTTTTCCGGAGTTCTTCGAGCTGAACCCCGACTCACACGATGAACGCTACCAGACGCGGACCGGCATCTATGAAGAGGGGTGTGGGCTGGGCCGGGTTCATCTTTCCTGGGGCCACGACGAGTATCTCTACCAGGTGGTGAAGGATCACCTGCCGGCTGAGGCGCTCTATCCGATCCGCTACCATTCCTTTTACGCCGGCCATCGAGAGGGGGCCTACGACCACCTCATGGATGATCAGGATCGGGAGATGTTCCAGTGGGTGAGAACGTTCAATTCCTACGACCTCTATTCAAAGGATGAAAATCCGCCCCCGGTTGATGAGCTGCGTCCTTTCTACGAGGAGCTTGTGGGGGAGTACCTTCCCGGCCGACTGAGCTGGTAGCGGCCGGAGGCCTCGTCTCTCAGGCCACGATTTCCCTGATGACCTTTCCGGCGACGTCCGTAAGCCGGAAGTCCCGGCCGTTGTAGCGGTAGGTCATCTTTTCGTGGTCCATTCCCAGCAGGTGGAGGATCGTGGCGTGGAGGTCGTTGACGTGGGCCTTGTCGATGGCGGCCTTGTGTCCGAACTCATCCGTCTCTCCGTAGCTGACGCCCCCCTTGACGCCTCCGCCGGCGAACCAGGTGGTGAAGGCGTGGGGGTTGTGGTCTCTTCCAGGCTTGCCCCCTTTCTGGGCGACAGGAAGGCGGCCGAACTCTCCGCCCCAGATGACCAGGGTCTCATCGAGGAGGCCCTTCTGCTCGAGGTCGGTGAGGAGCGCGGCGATCGGCTGGTCGGTCTCCTGGGCGAAGCCGGTATGGTTGCCCTTGATGTCGCTGTGCCCGTCCCAGCTTCGTTGGTTTGCCGTCCCGCCGGAGTAGATCTGTACGTAGCGGACGCCGCGCTCGATCATACGGCGAGCGGTGAGGCATTGGGCCGCGAAGTGCTTGCACTTGCCGTTGTCGAGCCCGTAGAGCCTGCGGGTATGTTCCGATTCGGATTGGACATTGAGGGCCTCGGGGGCGGCGCTCTGCATGCGGTAGGCGAGCTCAAAGCTCTCGATCCGGGCCGCGAGCTCTTCCTCGTGCGGATTGTTCTTCAGATGCTCCTTGTTCAGGAGGGAGAGCAGGTCGAGCTGCCGGCGTTGCTGGTCTGGCTTCATGCCGGCCACTCTCTTGAGATTGTCGATGGGCTCTCCCTTGGGTCGCAGATGGGTTCCCTGGAAAACGCTCGGCAGGAAGCCCGCGCCCCAATTCGCCGCATACCCCTTGGGCAGGCCGCGGCCCTTGGGGTCGCTCATGACGACGAAGGACGGGAGGCTGTCGCTCTCGCTGCCGAGACCGTAGGTGACCCAGGAGCCTACGCAAGGGTAGCCCATACGCGGCAGGCCGCAGTTCATCATGAAGAGGGCGGGGCTGTGATTGTTCGATTCGGTATGGCCGGAATGGACAAAGGCCATCTTGTCGACATGTTGCGAGAGATTGGGAAAGAGCGAGGAGACGGGCTTGCCGCATTCTCCATGGCGTTTGAATTCAAAAGGGCTCTTCATGAGTCCGCCGACGGAGCCGCTGAAGAAGCCGGTGAACTTATCAAAGTTTTTCAGCGGCTTGCCGTGAAATTTCTCCAAGGCGGGCTTATAGTCCCAGGTGTCTACCTGGCTGGGGCCGCCGTTGATGAACAGCCAGATCACCGATTTGGCGGCGGGCTTGAAGTGAGGCGCCCTGGCCGCAAGGGGATTGAAAGCTTTTTCCTCTGTTGCCCCGAGCAGCCCCTGGTCCTGCAGGAGGCTCATGAGCCCGATGCTGCCGAGCCCCATGCCGCAGCGCCGCAGCATGCTTCGCCTGTTCAGGCCTTCCAGGTAGTTCCAGGTTTCTTTCATGGTTCGATTCTCACTCGATGTAGATAAATTCGTTCAGTCCGAAGAGCACCTGGCAGAAGTCGGCCAGGGCGAGCTGCCGCGCTTCCTGTTCGTTGCGCCCGTCCTTGATGTAGGAGCTCGCCTGCCGGGAGACAAAGGCAACCGCGGCGTCGCGCTCGGTTTCCGTTGGTGTACGGCCAAGGGTCATCCGGTAGCCCAGGATGACGTCTTCGGACAGCCCGTCGCCGCCGCCGGCCGCCTGGATTCTTTCCATGAATTTCGTCGCGCTCCTGCGTACGTGCGGACTGTTCATGAACAGCAGGGCCTGGGGCGCGATGATGGTGTTCGGCCGGCTCCCCTGGCTCACCAGCGGTTCCGGGGAGTCGAACAACTGCATGCTGGGAATGACCTTGCTGCGCTTGATCATGAAGTAGATGCTCCGCCTCGTCATGCCCTCGTTCAGCGTTCCCTTGCCGAACATGGTCTCGTCAAGGAGACCGCTGACCTTCAGGACGCTGTCGCGGATAATTTCCGCCTCGAGTCTTGCCGGGCTCCTTCGCCAGAGGAGGCGGTTGTCGGGGTCTTTCGCCGCCTTGGCCTTGTCGTAGGCGCCGCTCTGCCTGTAGGCGCTGCTGAGCAGAATGAGCTTATGGACAGGCTTGAGGCGCCACCCTCCGCGGATCAGCTCTCTCGCCAGCCAGTCCAGCAGCTCAGGGTGGGTCGGCTTCTCGCCCTGGACTCCGAAGTCGTTCGGTGTCGAGACCAGCCCCTGGCCGAGGTGATGCTGCCAGAGCCGGTTTACGATGACCCTTGCGAGCAGGGCTCCCGCTCCGTTCTCGGGATCGGTGATCCAGTTTGAGAGCGATCTTCTGCGGTAGGAAGTTCGCCAGCCTTTTGGAGGTTCCTCCTGCCAGCTCTTCTCCGTCTTGCCCTGTTTCATGAGCACGGTCAGGAAGCCCTGGCTGGCGACGCCCTGCTTCTGGGCCGGGTCGCCGCGTCCGAGGAAGTAGGTCTCCTTGTAGAAATGTGGAAAGCCGCGTCCATCTGCGTGGTGTTTCGTTGGGCGGAAGCCTTCGCTGGTGACCTGGACCTTGACGGTCTTCCCGCCGCTGGGCTGGCTTGCCATCTGTTTTTCGACAGCCCGGCTGAGCTCCAGCCAGCGCTTGTCTTTGCCGGAGAACCATTTGAAGAGCGCCGCCCGCTCGGCGGCGGGAAGACCGTCCGGCTTGCCGTCTTTGAGCCGGGCAAAGCCACTGGAGAGCGCCTGGGGAAGGCCGCCGCCAACCGCCACCGGGGCATCGACGCTCGTGACCGAGAGGCGCGGACGTCCGATGTTGTGCTGGGTGTTGGCGCCGCATTGGATCGAGACCTCGATATAGGTGCCGCCATCGAAGCCGGTCGGTTTTTCAAAGCTGAAAACGGCGGCCTGGTCGTGCCCGATTCCTCCGCGGTCAACCGCCCAGCCGGTCTTGTTCTTGTCATTGTCGAGCGCGGCCTTGACCGACAGGTTGCCGGTATTCTGCTGGTGGGTAGCGCGCGCGGTGGCGATCTTGACTGGAGTGAGCTTCGCGTTCGGATCTTTGAGGGGGCGGACGGAGACCTTCAGATCAGTGAGGCCGAAGTTTCCGTTGCTGGCTCGCCCGGGCCCGTTTTTCGGCATCGAGGAGTGGGTGAGAGCCTCGATCCGAAGCGCGCTGATTTCCCCGGCGGTGGAGGCTCCGCCCAGCACGTAGAGGTCTTCCGGGCTTGGATTCTTGCCGGTGGCCAGGATGGAGCCGTCCGCGAGCTTCTGCAGGGTAGAGCCGTGCTTCGATTCGATTTTAGAGAGGTCGAGGATCTCCCAGGGAGTCTTCGGGGGAGTCGCCGCGGAGCCTTTGCTGAGCCAGGCGGCGAAGCCTTTTTCAAGCTCTCCCCTGGCGTAGGCATCGCGAGCGGCGAGGGCTTCTTCTTTCGCGGCCTTCCAGGTGGCGAGAGCCTTGCGGTTTTCGCCGGTGTCGATCGGCAGATCGATTTCGCTGCGGATCGTGGCGCCGAAGGTCGACAGCAGACGGTAATAGTCGCGCGTTGGGATCGGGTCAAATTTGTGGTTGTGACATCGGGCGCAGCCGATCGTCAGGCCGAGCATGGCCGTGCCCATGGTGTTGACCATGTCATCGAGCTCGTCGTAGCGTGAGCTCTCGAACTCTTTCTCGGTGAGCTGGGTCGGGAAGACACCGGCGCCGAGGAAGCCGGTGGCCATCATCGCCAGGGGATCTTCAGGCGCCAGCTCATCTCCGGCGAGCTGCCAGGAAACAAATTGGTTGTAGGGCATGTCGCTATTGAGGGCCTTGATGACGAAATCTCGGTAGTGATAGGCGTGGTGTCGGTCGTAGTCCTGCTCAAAGCCATGGCTCTCCGCGAAGCGCGCCAGGTCGAGCCAGTGTCTCCCCCAGCGTTCGCCATAGTGCGGACTTGCGAGGAGCCCATCAACCAGGCTGGCCCAGGCCTTCGGCGAGGGATCCGCGGCAAAGGCGTCGATGGCATCGGGGGGGGGCGGCAGGCCAACGATGCCGAAGTAGGCGCGGCGCACCTGGGCTCGAGCCGAGGCCGGGGGATTGGGCGCGAGGTCTTTTTGTTCCAGACGCCGGAGCAGGAAGCGGTCGATCTCACTGCTGCCCCACGCACTCTCTTTCGCCTTCTGCGGGGCCTTTGTCTTCAGAGGCTGGAAGGCCCACCAGCTGCGATGCTCCTCCGTGATGGTCAGGCCGGCCTCGTCCTCCTCAGCCTTTTCGGTTTTCAGGGGACGGTCATAGGGCGCGCCGAGGTCAATCCAGCGAGCGAGGAGGGCGATCTTTTCAGCAGGAAGTTTTGCGCGCTTATGGGGCATGTGAGGCTTGGCCTCGTGCGCGACCATCCTGTACAGCGGGCTTTCGGCATGTCGGCCGATCAGGACAGCCTGTCCTTCGGCGCCGCCCTTGATGAGGCCCGCCCGGGTTGAGAGGTCGTACTTTGAGCGAGTGCGCTCTCCTCCATGGCATGGCAGGCAGCTCTTCACCAGCACCTCGCGGGCGCCTGATTTGAAGAGCTTGAGTCCGTCAGCCATTTTCCGGGCGTGGTCGGCCCCCAGAGCCTCCAGCAGCAGCTTCGACGCATCGCCCGTCGTTTCCTGGGCGGGCGAGGACGCCGGCAGCGCTGAAAGGCAGCAGGCGAAGAAGAATGCGTAGGAGAACTGGCTGGAATGGGTCACGGGTGGGGCGTCCTTGTTTTCTATGCGCTTGAGCGTTGATGTTAGCAAGACGGAGATTCTTTTTCCCGTAACTTTAGTCCTTCCGGATGCGATGATGAGGCCTTACTCTCGATGCAGGGACGAGAGAACCCCCGGGGCTGGAGCTTCGCAGACAGGTGTGAGAACAAGACGAATGAGAGATCGTACAAAGATATTTCTGCTGCCGGCCTTTCTCCTTCTGGCCTTGTCGGGGAGTTATGGCGTCGCCCAGGAGCTGCTCATTACGGAGTTCATGGCCAGCAATGACGATGGCTTGCGGGATGAGGATGGCGACAGCTCCGACTGGATCGAGCTGCACAATGGAGGCCTCGAGGCGGTCAACCTCGACGGCTGGCAGCTTACGGATTCAGCCGCGAATCTGCGCCGCTGGAGGTTCCCGCAGGTCGTCATCGCCGGCGGGGAGTTCCTGGTCGTTTTCGCTTCGGGCAAGGACCGCTCGGACCCCGAGGCTCCCCTGCACACCGATTTCCAGCTCGATGCCGATGGTGAGTTCCTGGCCCTGGTCTCTCCCGCCGGAGAGATCGTCTACCAATACGAACCTTCCTACCCGTCACAACACACCGATTATTCCTACGGCCTGGGGCAATCGGTTACCTCCTTTCAGATGGTGACGGCGGCGGATACGGCGCTGGTTACCGTTCCGGTCGGAGGCGGAGCGGAAGCGCTCTGGATGCTTCCCGGTTTCGATGACGCTGCCTGGGATGAGGCGCCCTCGGCGGTTGGCTTCGAGACGGGCCAGGGAGCCGCGGTCGGTGCTCCGATCGTCAACATCGCCCCGGAGGGAGAGGCGGTCCAGTCGTCGGACTACGGCAACGGGCAATTTCCAGCCAGCCTGGGCATCGATGGGAGCCTCGACAATTTCACCCACACCGCGCCCGGGCAGAGCCTGCCCTCTACCTGGGAGCTCGATCTCGGCCGCGAGGCTTTGCTGGGAGCCATTGTTATTCACAACCGTCGCGGCTGCTGCACCTCACGTCTCCGTGATATCACCGTCTTTGTGCTCGATGGGCCTGGTGGAGAGGTCCTCTTCGAATCAGACCTGCTCAACGAGGAAAACGTACTCGGAGGCGGGGGAACAGGTGGACCCGACAGTCTGGAGGTCGATCTGGTTGAGCTCGTGGGGGGGCCGGTGGCTGGCAGGGTCGTCCGGGTCGTGCGGACTCCGGACCCGGATCTCTCCGGCACCGGGGGCGCGGGTAATTCGGATGAGGTAGATGTTCTTTCTCTTTCCGAGGTCGAGGTCTTTGAGGTTCCGGTGATCGGCTATGAAGGGCTTATCGAAACGGATCTCGAGGAATCGATGTACGGAATCAATTCTTCGGCCTGGCTGCGGATTCCCTTCAGCCTGGAGCAGGAGCCGGTCCTCGACTTGCTGAAGCTGCGGATGAGGTACGATGATGGCTTCATCGCCTATCTGAACGGTGTCGAGGTTGCCAGTCGAAACGCGCCCCAGGATGCCGCCTGGAACGCGGCGGCCGTCGAGGCGCGTGATGATTCAAGGGCCATTGTCTTCGAGGACATTGTTATTACAGCCCATCGCGCGTTGCTGCGCGCTGGCGAGAATGTACTCGCGATTCACGGGCTCAACAGGGCTCCCGGCGATGGCGATTTTCTCATCACCTCCGAGCTGACAGGTGAGGGCATCCTTGATCTTGCGCCCCGCTATTTCCAGTCGCCAACGCCCGGCGAGGCCAACGAGGCCGATGGCTTTGCGGGTTTCGTCGCCGATACGAGCTTCACCGTTGACCGCGGCTTCTATTCCGAGCCGTTCGAGGTCGAGATCCGGAGTGAAACCGAGGGCGCGGTCATTCGCTACACCTTTGATGGAAGTGAGCCGGGGCCGGCTGCCGGCAGCATCTACGATGGCCCCCTGTTGATTCAGGGAACGACCACCTTGCGGGCGATGGCTTTTCTCGAGGGGATGGCGCCCACCAATATCGACACCCACACCTACATCTTTCCCGATGACATTGTCGTGCAGGATGCGGCGGCGACGATCGCCCGCGGCTTCCCGCGCAATTGGGGTGGCACCTCGGCCGATTACGGCATGGACCCGGATGTGATTGGCCAGGGAGGCCGTGATCGTTTTGGCGGGCGATACGCTGAGACAATCCGGGATGATCTGCTCGCCATTCCGACGATCTCGGTCGTCATGAACATCGATGAGCTGTTCGGCTCGAGGGGAATCTACACGAACTCCGGTTCGCGCGGCAGGGCCTGGGAGCGCCGCAGCTCCATCGAGTTGATCGATTCTGCCGGAGAAGAGGGCTTCCAGATCAACTGCGGCATTCGGATCCAGGGCGGAGCCTTCCGCAGCCATGGCCTGACGAAGAAGCACTCGCTGCGTTTTCTTTTCAGGGAGAGCTACGGTGAATCGAAGCTCCGCTATCCGTTCTTTGGAGACGAGGCCACCGACCGGCTTGACACGATCGTGCTGCGGGCCAATTCCAATGATGGCTGGCAATGGAGCGGCGCCGGCGATGACCCGCTCTACATTCGCGACTCCTTCGGGCGGGAGACGGTTCTCGCCATGGGCAATGTCGCTTCTCACGAGCGCTTTCTGCACGTCTATATTAACGGCGTCTATTGGGGTCTCTACAACGCGGTTGAGCGTCCCGATCATGCCTTCTCAGCCACCTACTCCGGGGGAGAGAAGGAAGACTGGGATGCCTATTCCAACGGCTCCACCACCAATGGCAATACCCAGGCCTGGAACACGATGCTTAACATGGCTCGCCAGGGCCTGGAGGCTGACGCAGCCTATCAACGCATCCAGGGCAGGAACCCGGATGGTTCTGAGAACCCGAACCTTCCCCAATATGTCGATGTCGACAACATCATCGACTACATGATCACCAATCTCTACGTAGGCAACACCGACTGGCCGCACAAGAACTACTGGGTCGGCTTCAACCCGGCCGAGCCATCTGGCTTCAAATATTATATGTGGGACTCCGAGTGGTCGATGGGTCTCCGGTCGGATCTCGGGACAAACAGGGTCAACGTCAACAATGGCGTTGCCGAGGTGTATGGGCGGCTGCGCGCCAACCCCGAATTCCGGGTTCGCTTCGGAGATCGCCTGCACAACTACTTCTCCAGTGGCGGCGCGCTCTATGTCGATCCCGACAACCAGGGCTGGGACCCCGAACATCCCGAGAGAAATCGTCCCGCGGAGCGTTTCATGAGATTGGCGAATACGATCGATAGGGCTGTGGTGGCCGAATCAGCCCGCTGGGGTGACCAGCATTCGGGGACTCCCTATACCCGTGACGCGCATTGGGTCCGGGAGCGCGATAACATCCTCAACAACTACCTGCCGCAGCGCTCGGAGACGGTTCTTAACCAGTTCCGCGGCGCGAGGCTCTATCCGACCGTTCCCGCGCCGGCATTGAACCGCCGGGGGGGCTTCGTCGAGCCCGGCTTCCTCCTGACCATGAGTGCCAACCAGGGCGCCATTCACTATACCGTTGATGGAGAAGACCCCCGGTTGCCTGGAGGAGGGATCTCACCGCTGGCGCAGGATGGCGGGGTGGTGAACTCCACCATCTTGATGCCTTCAGAGGCGCCGGTCCGGGTCCTGGTTCCCGAGGATGACTCCCTGGGGCTCGACTGGATCGATCCGGGCTTCGATGATTCCGGCTGGATCAGTGGCACAACCGGCGTTGGCTATGAAAACAGCACAGGCTATGAAGAGCTGATCAATACCGACATTCTCGAGCTGGCCCGCCAGGTGAACCCGACCTGCTACCTGCGAATGAACTTCGATGTGGAAAACCCGGTCGAGCTCGGCATCCTCACCCTGCGGATGAAGTATGACGATGGTTTCATCGCGTACCTCAACGGTGAGCGGGTGGCGGCCAGCCGCTTCCCGGATGATCCGCAATGGAACTCTCGCGCACGCGGGAGCAACTCCGACAGCCGGGCGGTGGTGTTCGAGAATTTCGACATCAGTGAGTCGATTGGCCTCTTGCGGGCTGGCCGCAACGTCCTGGCGATTCACGGCATGAACTCGAGCGATGGCTCCTCCGATTTCCTCATTCTTCCCGAGGTGACGGCGGCGGCGGTCGATGACAGCGGCCTTGTCCTCGATAGCCCATCCGTCATTCGGGCCAGGACCCTGTCCGGTGACGCATGGAGTGCACTGGAAGAGGTGCGCTTCTATTTTGACACGCCCCTGCGAATTACAGAGATCATGTACCATCCTCCATCGCCGCCAGTGGACAGCCCCTGGTCGGAGGGTGACTTCGAGTTCCTCGAGCTGGCCAATACCGGGCCTTCTGCTGTTTCCCTGGCGGGTGTGAGCCTGGCCGGCGGCGTGCGTTTTGATTTTACCGGCAGCGCAGTGGAGCGCCTGGGTCCCGGGGAGGTGGTTGTGCTGGTGCGAAACCTGGAAGCTTTTGCCAGTCGTTACGATCTCGGCCGGATCCTGGTTGCCGGCGAATACGATGGGCGGTTGGCGAACGACACTGACCCCCTGCGCCTGGTGGGGCCGCAGGGAGGGCATATCCTTGATTTTGAATACAGCGACACCTGGCATCCTGCCACCGATGGAGAGGGGCGTTCACTGGAGATCGCGGATGCCCTTGGCGAACGTGATTCATGGAAGGCAGCCGCCAGTTGGGCGCCAAGTGCAGAGCCTCTCGGTTCGCCGGGAGTTCATGCGCTTGACCTGCCCCCCGGTGAGGGAGGGCTTCAGGTCTCAGGCGATGCCAACCAGGATGGCCGTATGGACATCTCTGACGCGGTGGCGTTACTGGGGCACCTCTTTTCCGGCCGGCCGGCGGTTCTGCCCTGTGACCAGGGGGCGGTCGGCGATGCCGGGAACATTTCGCTTCTTGACCACAACGGAGATGATGGGGTCGACCTTGCGGATGCCGTTTCCCTCCTGATCTACATGTTCCAGCAGGGGGCGGAGCCGGTTGGTGGGATGAATTGCCGGGCGATACCGGGCTGCCCGGATTCCTGCCTCCGGTAGTTTTGCCGCCCCTTGGGTTCAGTCTTCGAGGTGCCAGTCGACCGGGTCAGCCGAGGAGCATTCCGCGGCGATTTTTTTAGCGGACTCGGTTTCGAGTGATGCCATGGCATTCTCAATCCACTCGCGGGTGGCATGATGCCCCCGGTCCTCGTATTCGCGAGCCTGGATGAGGCACTCGAGGCGGTCGGCGTCCTTGGCGATCCGGGCTTCGGGGGAGTCTTTCGCGGCACCTTCTGAGTAGAGCGCGGCGATTTTTTCTCTCAGGCCCTGCGGGAGGCGCCGCAACTGGTCTTCGACCACCTTTTCTTCCGCCCCGGACCAGTCAACATAGGACTTCCCCACTCGATGCTGGTCATTGACCCGGGTTTCTCCCGTATCGTGAAAGAGCGCGATGGTCGCGGCCCTCTCCGGGTTGGCCCCCTCCAGCTCCGCCAGGACATAGGCGATGGCGGCACAGCGAAAGCTAAGGTCAGCGACACTCTCAGGTTGATCGACTCCTGCGACCCACCACCCGGAGCGCTTGACCCGCTTGAGCTGTCCGAGCTCAAAGAGATACCTGGCTATTCCTTTTTCCATTTGCCGCTGCTCCTGCTGCTACTTTCCGGTTTTCCTGGGGCGTACCTTTTTCTTCGGCACACGGGGTTTCCAGTGGGGAGAGGGGGTGTGGGCCTCCTCGAAAGCCGCCAGGAC